>JBBQCR010000005.1:0-25885 GCA_038318935.1 Phycisphaerales bacterium | reverse complement strand
CAGTCTGATGAAAGCTCGCGTGCACCCGACCGGTCGACTCGGCGATCGCGTCCTTGAGGGCGACCAAGTAGGTGCCGACGAGTTTGGTCAACTGCCGGTACTCGACAATTTTCGCCGGAAGCGGCGTGTCGATGTCGGGATCCTCCGCGAGCTTCTCCAAGACCTCGACGTCGGTCGAGTACCCGGTCTTGGTCTTCTTCAACGGTTTGAGTCCAAGGCCCGGCTGGGCCGCGGTGGGAGCGTTGAAGAGGATTGCCGCCAGTTGCTTGGGACTGTCCGGATTGAACGCCACCGGCGCGAGGTCTGAAATCTCTCGTCGCAGCGCTTCGATGCGGCGACCGAGCCCTTCCCGCTGCCGGTCGAGTTCGGCCGGATCGACCTTGATGCCGTTCCATTCGAGTTCAGCGAGCACCTCGACCAACGGCAGTTCCACATCGTCCTGAAGCTGTCGCAATCCCATCGCCATCACTTGCGGAGTAAGCACGTGATGCAAACGAAGCGTGACATCAGCGTCCTCCGCCGCGTACGGCACTGCGATCGCGAGCGGTGCGGTGTCGAACGTACGCTGGTGCCTGCCTTCGCCGATGACCTCAGTGATCGGCATCGTGCGATAGCCCAGCAGATTCTCGGCCAGAGCATCCATCCCGTGGCTCGAGCGAGTGGAGTCAACGAGGTAGCTTTCCACCATCGAGTCCCCCGCGATTCCAGCAACGCGCAGCCCAGCGCCACGCAGGACGTTGAGGTCGAACTTGAGATTGTGTCCCACCTTTCGCACCGAGGCGTCCTCAAGAAACGATCGAAGCGCTGCGCAGGCGACCTCGGGTGTGCAGTGGCTCTCAGGTTCCGGTGATCGCATCGGAATGTAGACGCCGCTTCCCTCGCGATGCGACAGGCTCACGCCACAGAGTTTCGCCTCACGCGTGAAGAGACTGTCCGTCTCGGTATCGATCGCCACGAGTGCGGCGGCCTTGGCCTCGCGAAGGTACGCGGTGATTTCCTCGGCGGAACGCAACGCTCGGTAGTCGCCGCTGGGTAAGCGGAGCGGCGCAGCGACGCCCGGAGCGGATTCGCGTGCGAACAACGTTCCGTGGCCTTCCTCGTCGTGTTTGGCCTCGATCGTCTGCGAGGGTTTGCGGGCCACGGCATCATCACCGCCGACCGTCGCTCCCAAGGACATTGCGAAGGCTTTGAGGTCGTCGCGATGGCGGTGAAACCCGAGCTCGCGCATGGCATCGAGCAATTCGTCCACACGAATCTTGCGAACGTCGACTGCGGTATCAGCGAGCCGAAAGTTTACGTCGCAGTCGTATCGCAGGGCCACCAACCGTCGCGAGAGGTCGAGCACGTCCTTCGACGCGGCAATCGCCTCGCCCTTCTTTCCCTTGATTTCGTCCACTCGGCGCAGCAACTCGTCAAGCGAACCGAATTCGGTGATGAGTTGGGCGGCGGTCTTGGGTCCGATGCCCGGAACGCCCGGTACGTTGTCAGAGGTATCGCCCATGAGAGCGAGCATGTCGACCACTTGCTCGGGCTTGATTCCTTTCTTCTCGAAGAGTTCCTCTACACCGAGCGCTTGGCCGGTGTGCACGTCGTAGAGCCGAACGTGATCGTCGACGAGTTGCCCGAGATCCTTGTCCTTGCTGACGATGCGAATTTCGAGATCGGGTTCGTCACGGCGCATTTGGCGAACCACCGTTGCGAGAACGTCGTCGGCCTCCATCCCCTCGCATCCGTAGGTCGGAATCCCAAAGAGCGGAAGCAACTTCAGACACCGCTCCACCTGCGGTCGAAAGTCCTGTGGTGGTGGCGGACGATGCGCTTTGTACTCGGGGTAGATCTGGCTTCGAAAGGTGCCGCGATCGCCGGAGACATCCAACATCACGGCGAGGTACTCGGGCTTCTCTTCGCGCAGGACCTTGAGCAGCATGCCCACGAAGCCGAAGGTCAGATTCGTCGGTTCGTTGGTGATCGGACTCGTGAGCCCGGAACGAATGGCGTGATAGGCGCGGAAGAACTGGGCGTATCCGTCGATGAGATAGAGACGGCGTGCCATCGTCAGCTCCCCTCTTCCATCTGGGTATGAAGCTGGCCGTGAAGCTCGGCAATACGCGCGATCGCGGCGCGCCCAGGAGTCAGGCCGCGTCGCGCGAAGACGGCGGTCATCACTTCAATGAACTTTGGCAAGGCGTATCGTCGTTCACCCTCGTCGGTGAGCCAGGCAAATCGGCGAACGATCGACGGCGGCGGCGAGGTTGAGGCAATCATCGCACCCGTCCCGATGACCGTGCCAGTCATGATCCGCGTTCCGATCGCGGCCTTCACGTGGTCTCCGATGATCGCGCCGAGGAAGATTCGACCGCTGCGCTGCCGTGGACCCTCGGGCTCGAGCCGGACCGGCACCTCGCCGTAGGTATTCAGGAGGTTTGAGTTGTCGGTGCCCGCACCGAGATTCACCCACTCACCGACGACGCTGTCTCCCAGATGCCCGTCGTGGGTCTTGTTGGAGTACCCGACGATCGAGGTTCCACCGATTTCGCCGCCCAATCGGCACTGCGGACCACACGTCGTGTTCGGTTTGATGAGTGCTCGGTCACCGACCGTCGAGCCGGTGCCGATTGAGCACGGCCCGCACAGAACAGCGAAGGGTCGCACCACCGATCGCTCACCGACATGGATGGGGCCCGCACTGGCGTCAAAGACCACATACGGGGCGATCGTCGCTGTGCGATGGACGAGCACCGGATGCGTTCCCATGCGCGCTGGATGCGACTCGGGCAGAACCAGGTAGCCCAAACGCTCGGCGTCCTCGCACAGCGCACGCACGTCGGCGGCGATTCCATCGGCGAGTCCGTCGAGGATGTGCCACGGATGTGTGAGTAGCGCAGTGTCCGTCACACTGGTGTGGACTCCACGGGGCAGTTCACCGTCGTGCAAGTACGATTCGGCGGCCTGCCGCGTGAGGTGCGCCGCCACAACGTCACCGCTTGGGAGAATCGCAGCCTCGCCAAGACCGGGACGCGGCAACGAGCGTGCTCGACCGTTCACCAGAAGGAATGTGTCGCCAGCAGGCAACTCGTTGGTCGGCAGCCCTGTCGACTCGCGCACGATTGCCGCCAAAGGAGAGGGCACGCGATGCCCGACGAGCGGTGCTCCAGCCGCTGCGACGAGCCGTTCACCGTTGGTCCAAACGCCGGTGCGCAACCCGTAGACAGGTCGCAGATCGCACAGCGGACCGAAGGCTCCGGCTCCGTCATCGACGAGAATCACTCCAGCAAGCGGTTCAGGCATGGGAACAATCTACCGCCGACGCCGCTTGCGTGGGGTGTCGAAGCCTCGCAATGCAATGCGGATCGACGTGCGGTGCGAGTCGTCACGGCTGAAGCGATTCGAGGATGATTTCGGTCCGTCCGGACGCGCTGTTGTCGATCACGACGCGAAACGGGACCCGCACACCACCGACGTCGCGAAAGTCGGAGTAGGTGTTGGTGTACGGCAATGACATGACCCCGGCGATATCGATAGATCCGTCCTCACGAACGATGTCGCCGCTCTTCGTGTCGACGTAGGTGGTCATCGCCGTTCCTCGCGTCGTTCGGAGCCGCAGAACGATGGTCTCGATCGGCCCCGCGGGTGTGTCGAAGATCCGCGTGCCGACGACCCGCATCGACACGTAGCGCGTCGCCCACTCGTCCACGTCGGTCAAGGGATGTTGTCGCAGTCCTTCTTCCACCTCGCTCGTCGCGAGCGCCCGCGGCGGTCCCATCGACGAGCTCGACGTGCCCTTTCCGTGATCAATGTCGAGCACGACGAATCCGAAGCGACCGAAGTCCATCCGGTGGAGCAATCGCTCGCGACCAACGACCTCGATCGACAGTGTCCCTTCGATGCCTTGGTGCGGCATGCGGACAATGCCGTTGCCCTTGAGCGACGCGATGCTGCGGACGGCCTTGGGCGGCATTGCCTTCCGCAACAGCGCGAGCGTCGCCTCAAGCGTCGGCAGGTCAGCAGGCGGCGTCGCCCGCGACATCAGAATCGCCTGCCCGAGTTGAAAAACCGTCAGCCCGTCGACGATACTCTGCTGGGCCCCCGTTGCGTCCGGCGCCGTGCGCGTGACAAAGCTGACTTCGATGGCATCGGTGTCCTCGAAGACCCAGCGTCCCTTCTCGTTGGGCCACCGCAAGCCGTAGACCTTCTGTCCGGGGACGTCGATCGCCAAGCGACCGCGATCGTTGATGAGCACCTCCCAGTCCTGATTCGCCTGCGTAAATCGATACACGCCGAGATAAGGATGCAGCATCGCGACCGGCATCGGAGCCCCCTCAGCGAGAGGCTTCGATCGCGCGGCCATTTCGGCGGCGCAGGCCTCGTCTCCGGTGCGAGGCATCACGAGTGTCTGTCCCCCCTGCACGAACCAGATCTGTGTGACGTGACCGTCCGCCGCGCGATCAAAGCGAAGTTTCGCGACCGGTAGTTCCACCAGTGTTCGCATGCCCTCTGCATCCGGCTCCGCCAAGGTGTAGATGCGTTGCTTCGGTACGTCGAGTCCAAGCTTGCCGCCGGCGATCGGGACGACGAACCACGAGGACTTCGTCGGACCGAATTCATAGCACCCGAGGAGCGGTGCGAGATCCGCAGCGGCGGCGGCTGGGGCCTGATCGTGCAGCGCGTCCATCAGGTGACCGAACACGATGTCGATCGCTTCTTCGGGCAGGCTGGTCGCCGCGTTGTTGGTCAAGAGGACGAATCCAGCGCCGACCTCCGGCAGGAGCGCGAGCTGCGTGCTGAAGCCGTCAAGATTGCCGCCGTGTTTGGCAAGTGCGTGGCCGCGCCACTGCTGCAGCATGAAACCCATGCCATAGCCGAGGCCGCTTCCGGGAATCATCTCGATCTGCTGCGTCCACAACTCTTCGAGTTGGGCGGCGGGCACGATCTGCCGACCTTCGAACGAACCTCGTTGCAGAAGCATCAACACCCAACGGGCCATGTCGGGTCCGGTCGAGTAGAGGGCGCCGGCGGGCGCTGCGAGATCAAATCCGTTGCTCGGCATGAGGATCTGCGAGAGCGAGGCCTCGTCCCAGCGGTAGCCGAGACTGAGCGTCGGATCGGCGAACGCCTTCGCATGACTCGACGTGGTCCGGGCCATGCCGAGCGGACCGAGGAGCCGGGCCTGCAGGAGCGCGTCCCACCCGAGCTCCGACGGATCGCCGAGCGCCGCAGCGGTCGCGAGACCGGCGACGAGGAACATCTGGTTGTTGTACTGAAACTGCGAGCGGAACGGATGGAGCAGTTCTGCCTTCGCAAGTTGCTCGACTGCCTCGCGACGCGTGATGCCGGGGGCGACTCCCTGGGCTCCCATGATCGCATCGGTGCGCGTGAGTCCGGTGCGGTGCGAGAGGAGGTCGCGCAGCGTGCACGCTTCGCTCGCGGCCTGGTCGGAAAGCGTGAACCACGGAAGATGCTTCCGCACCGGGTCGTCGAAGGACAGGACACCTTCCCCGACCGCGACGCCCGTCAAGACGGCGGTGAAGGTTTTGGTCGTCGAAGCGATGCCGAACAGCGTGTCCTTTTCGACCGCACGATGCCCCTCGATGTCGCGCTCTCCAAACGTCTGGATGCGAGTGGTTCCGTCGCTGAGTACCACTGCCAGCACCATGCCGGGGATGTGTCGCTCCAGTCGCTTTGCCTCCAGCGCTCCGACGATACGGGTGAACGTCGCATCGTCGAGCGTTGGCGGGGTGATCGCGAAAAGTCGCGAGGCGAGCGCGAGAAGAAGCGTGATCGCGAGCGGAATTCGCAGGGAGGAGCGCATGACGCGTGAGCGTACGAACTATTCATCCTCGCCGCGAGGACCACGGCGACGAAGCTGCGAATCCGAACCCACTTCCAAGTCGTTGCAGCGGCCACGCGAGGAGTACCGCGAGACATCCGGTTGCCAAGGCATCCAGCGAGCCGAGCCACATCCACGACAAGACCCGCCCTTCCTCTGACATCCACGGTGGCACGGTCCCCGCGTACCACCCGCGCGCCGAGGAGATCGCGGTGATCAGGACCATCGCGCCGAGAGCGAAGAAGGCCACCAGAAAGCCGAACGCCAGCGGGTTCTTGCGAACCACCATCGTGCGAAGTGGAATGGCAATCGCGGTGCCGAACACGAAACCAAGAATTGTCGGGCCGATGAGGTGGTAGGGTCGCGTGCCGTCGAAGAGCGCAGGCGTCGTGAGATCGACAAGAAGTCCCGCGACCAGCGCAGCCCACATGGCGGTCGAGCGATTGGCGTACATCGCGACGAAGACCACCAGCGCCGGCGTGACGCTCGGATGGACTCTTCCGATCGCAAACACTTGGGTGAAGCTTGCATCAAGCACCACCGCGACGATCAGGAGCAACAGGAAGAACCCCCATCTCATCGGGCGCTCCCCTTGGCGGGTTGCGCCGATTCGGCTGGGATCGCCACGGATTCATCGATGAGAACGACATGCGGAACCCGGAGTGCATCGACCAGCGGTCGTACCGTGACTCGTTTCAAGAGCGGCGCGTCGTCGCGCGGTCCAACCCGCTCCACCACGCCGACGCGAAGTCCGCGCGACGGCTGCGGCCAGCGCTCGTCAGCGATGCGGGCGATCCAACCTTCCGCGATGTCTCCGGCGGGACTGCTCGCTTGCCGAAGGTCGGTCGTCCAGATCCCCTCCTTCGTCGCCTTCAACAAACCGACCGGAGCGTCGGCAGCGGGGATGTCGCGATCCGGCGGAAAGAACCGGACCTCGAATCCGTTCAGACCGTTCGCTGGAATCACTAGCGATGTGAAGCGCTCGACCGTGTCGGCGACGCGACCAACAAGAACGTCACCGTTCCAGGTCGCGACCATGCCCGGCGTGATGCCATGCCACGATCCCACGTTGAGGGTGAGCGAACTCGGCGATCGCGACGACGCAGGCGTTGCTCCAACGACCGTTGCATACATTGTTCGCGCCCGATCGGCCGACGACGACATCGCTCTGGCCCCGTCGAGGAGTGCCAGCTTCGCACCTTCGAGCAGCGCGATACGTTCCTTGAGGAGCTCGTTCTCGATCTCCATGCGCTTGTAGAGCGTGCGCGCCGCATCCAGATCCGATTCCAGGGCCTGAATCTTTTCCGGTTCTGCTTCCCGCGGATCGGGCATTGGACGCAGCCAGGCGCGGGCCAGACTAAATGGATGCTTGAGAGCGACGATTGGCACATTGACCAGTTGCGCCACATCCGAGGTCCACCCGACGAGCCAGCGCGTCGGCAGCAACGACAGGACGAGCGCTGTCGCCAGCGCCGCGTACCAGGCGCGACGTTCACTGCGGGTTTGGCTGGAGGCGCTGCGGGCCACGGATCCTGCTCAGGATGCCCTCGGGTCACGCAGTCGACGCTCGGTCACGAGTCGCCGTCCTGGTTCTCGAGGGTCTGTTTCCAACTCTCGAAGTTCTCCAGATACATGCTCGTTCCGCGAGCCACGCATGTCAGCGGGTCGTCGGCGATGCGGGTATCCAGACCGGTTGCGTTGGCGATCACGCGATCGATGCCGCGCAGCAGTGCGCCGCCGCCCGCAAGCGTGATGCCGTTCTCGACGAGGTCGGCCGCGAGCTCGGGCTCAGCGCTCTCGAGCGTCCGAAGCACCGCTTCGATGATCGCCGACACCGGCTCCTGCAGCGACTCACGGATCTCATCGCTGGTCACGACGGTTTTGCGCGGGAGTCCCGACACCATGTCGCGACCTCGGACATCCATCGTGAGCGTCTCGCCGATCGGTGCCGCGGAGCCGATCTCGATTTTGATGCGCTCAGCGGTCTGCTCGCCGATGGTGAGGCTGTAGGCCTTCTTCATATAGTCGATGATCGCCTCGTCGAAATCGTCGCCGGCGATGCGCACCGACTCGCACGCCGCAATGTCCGCGAGCGAAATGATTGCGATGTCAGAGGTTCCGCCGCCGATGTCGACGATCATGCTCGCGGTCGCTTCCGCCACGGGAAGACCAGCACCGAGCGCCGCTGCCATCGGTTCCTCGAGCGTGAACACCTGTCGTGCTCCCGCTCGTAATGCGCTCTGTCGCACAGCCTGCTTCTCGACGGCGGTGATTCCGGCCGGAACAGCAATCACCACACGCGGCCCGAAGATGCGGCTGCGACCGGTGACCTTGTTGATGAAGTACGAGAGCATCGCCTCGGTGATCTCGAAGTCGGCGATGACGCCGTCCTTCATGGGACGAATCGCGGAGATGGACCCTGGCGTCTTGCCGAGCATCTCCTTCGCCGCCCAGCCGACCGCGGTGCCGTTGTTGAGCACGTGGGTGGTGCCCTTGCGCACGGCGACCACCGAAGGCTCGTTCAGCACGATGCCTTCGCCTCGCACGCACACCAAGGTGTTGCATGTACCGAGGTCGATCCCCATGTCGACGCAGAACCAGCCAATCAGCTTGTCGAAAAGCACCGAAACAGCTCCGTCCTTGAGATCGGTTGGAAGAAACGGTCACACGCGGTGGGAGAACGAGGCAGCGCGACGCACTCCCCACTGATTCAGATCCGAACACCTCGCGGACCACCCAGAGTCCCACCCAACCATCCGTGCGGGGGGAGAACGCCGAGGCCCGAGCGCCCCGCGAACGAGGTCAGGATAAGCGAGAAGGGCCCGCGTGTGCGGGCCCTTCGTGAGTTCAGAAAGAGAGTTCCTGTGGGTTCGGAACCCCACGCGAGCTTGTAGCTCGGAGCAGACTGGAGGTCCGCTCGCAGTCTCAGCGGTCAGCGACGACGCTGAACGGTCCGCCCGGCTGTCCGCCTCCGGGGCCACTCACCGTGGAGTGGTCGGAGTTCCCCATCATGAGGGCAACAACGCCAAGGAGCAGGACCAACGTGGCGGCCGCGAGGAGGCCCGTGTACACATCCATATCACCACCCGCACGACGGATCTGACTGTTGAGTTGGCTCATCGGAAGTTCTCCATCTCGCTGGCTGTGCAGCGGACCCGAGTTCGCGGCAGCATGTCACCGGCGAAGCGATTGACGGTGGCTTTACTCGCCTCGACGGGCGATGGCCTTCTGGCCCTTCTGCACTCCGCCACGACCGGCGTTCTCCAGCTCAACCACGCCAGTCGATCGGTTCACGTCAACCTTCATGATCCGCACGTTGGCGATGAACTTGCCGCCATCGCCGACGATGAGCGTCCAACCCTCTCGGACGCCATCACGCGAGCCGACGTTCAACTCGACCAAGGTCTGGTCGTTGACCTTCTTGACGTCCAACACCGTCGAGGAGAGGTCGCGGTCGGCCGGCACGCGACCGGCGTCACGCAGTTCCCCAGCGTTGGCCGTCGGAAGCTCGCCGTAGTAGGCCACGAACTTGGCGACCTGCGACATGGCCACGGTCTTCTCTTCGCCGAGCTTCTGCAACTCCTCCTGAAGAGCCTTGCGGGCGGCGTCGGCGACTTCCAGTTGCGACTGGAGTGTGCTGACGGTCTCGTCGAGTTCGACGACGGTCTTCTCGCTCGACACGACGCGCTCGCGCAGGTCGCGGACTTCCTTGACCAGCGTCTCGTTGGTCAGAACGGACTGCTTGCCGCTTTGGGCCATGATTTCGAGGTTCGAGTTGATGCTCGCCTGCATCGACTTCGCCGAGGCGAGGTCGCTCTGCAGCCTGCGGGCATCGGCGCTCTTAAGATCGTTGTCCTTCTTAAGGCTCAGGATCTGAGCGTCGAGCTGGGCGATTCGCATGTCGAGTTCGGACTGCAGCGCAGTCTTCTGGGCCAAGGCGCTGGACAGGTCGGCGGACGCCGATGCGGCCTTGCCCTGCTCATCCATCCATCGCTGCTTGAACTTGCCCTCGTTGGTCGCATAGACCGCCACCAGCGGAACGATCGCTAGCGTCAGGGCCGTTACCAGCACGATGAAGATCTTCGTCAGAACGTGCACGGGGGCATACCTCACCGGAGAGGAGTTGGGCCGTTCTGGAGGACGGCCCGAGACTCAGAGGGAAAGACGAGGACAGACGTACGATCGAAAAGTCTGAACGGCACGAACAGGCCAGTGGGTTCGGATCCACTCAGGCGACTCACTGGGCGAGATCATGGAGAGGAGTTCGAACTTCCTCACCCGCGTCGAATGCGTACCGAGCAGAAGGTTGTAACCGTGGCTGGAACCGGTGTCAATCGCTCAGCCGCGGTTCGGTGTCATCTTCGTGAGGCATACGGAAAGCGACTGTCAACGGTTGCTCTGAGGTGGCAACCGTTCCGCCATCGTGGCCATCAGTTTCGCTTGGTCAGAGCCAGGATCGAACTCGCTGCGGCAACCCGAACGACGGGGACCGGATCAACAAGCAGGACACTCAAGACCGGCAGGGCCTGCTTCGCCGAAATGGTGCCGAGCGCCGTCGCCGCTTGGGCGCGGAGCCCGGCTTCCGCGGAGGCGACGTAGGGCTGGAGCTGCTGGAAGATCTCTGTGTCGCTCCCGCCGAGCCGACCCAAGGCTTCCAGCGCAGCGATCCGAATTTCGGGGGCTCGTTCCGAGTCACCGCTGGCATCGACGAGCCGTTGCAGCATCGGCTTGGACCGTTCGTCCTTGAGTCGCCCGACGATCTGACAGGCCATCGCCGTCAGTCCTCCCTGCTCCGCAGGTGCAAAGAGCGCCGCGCGGATCGGCTCGATCTCGTCGGGACGACCGAGGCGCACGAGGGCTTCAGCGGCCTGCAACTCGACGACCCGCACCCGGGTGGAGTCGACCAGTGAGAGCCCCGCGCCGACGGAATCACGCACCATCGGCGCTGCGGACTTGTTGCCGATGAGGCCCAGAACCACGTAAACGTTCGCCCGCACCTCCGGGTCGTCGGTGCGAACCATCACCGCGAACGGCGACAGATCGACCGTGCGACCGCAGATCGCCAACGCCCCCATCGCTGCGGCCCGGACCGACTCGCTCTCGTCGCGAAGGAGCGGTTCGATCAAGTGGGTCAACTCGCATCGCTTGGCCTTGGCAAGCGCGATGACCGCGACGAATCGAACGCCTCGATTGTTGTCGACGAGCCCACGACCGGCTGCGGCGTCCAGCGAATCCGGCGCGGAGATCAGGGCCTCGATGCCGTGGGCCATCAGAATGGCGGAATTCGACCGGGTCATCAGCTCGGCTGTCTCGATCGCCTTCGATCGGAGGAAGACCGGATCCGCCATCTCCGCCGCGGTTGCCGGACTCGCGAGCGCCACCGTTTCGTTGTCGTTGCTTGCGGACGCCATCAACGCCGGAGGTGCAGCGGGCGTCACCATCGCGTTGCTGTTGGACACCACGATCGGCGCGGCGGGCGACGACGTGCTGCTGCGGCTCTTGCTGCTCCACTCGCCCGATTGCGTTGTCGCGCACCCGACGATGCATACGACTACGCATGCGACCATGCATGCGAGCGACGACCAGACGAGCACCCGACCCATCGATCGGGAGTGCTGCCAAGAGTGCGAGTGCAATCGGTTGTCCGCGACACCAACGACGTCTCTGATTCGGATCATGCGAGCGTCCTTTCTCGTGAGTCCTGTGAGGGATCATACGGATCGTGATTGACTGCCGCGCTCAAGCGCGCGCAGTATGCCGGATTCTCCAGCGCGAGTGTGCGCCCGGAGGGCGCTACGGAGCGCAACAATTCGGATCACTCGCGTCCAGCGAGCGAGGCCGTGCAAACACAGCCATGAGTCCCGTCGCGACGAAGGCTATCCACGGCCACACGTCACCGATTCGTCCGTACAACGTCACCCGATCGGTGACCTGAGGCACCGTGAGCAACGTGTCCGCGATTCTACTCTGACCCGGGGCGGGTCTGTGCTCGGGGCCGGCGATCCACTCGACGATTCGGCCGCGATCATCGATCAGCATACTGAAGCCGCCGTTGGTGACACGGACCATCGGGATCGCCAATTCGATCGAGCGGAGCCGCGCGTGCAACGCGTGCTGGGCCCGGCCCACGTCGCTCCATCCGAACCAACCGTCGTTGCTGAGATTGATCATCACATCGACGACCTTGCGTCCACGCTCGTAGCAAAGTCGGCGGCAGAGGGGTCCGACGGTGTCCTCGAAGCAGATCGGAGTGGCCACCATCGCCGTCCGTCCCTGACCGAAGCGCACCGGGAAGCGAACCAGTTGGTCCCCCGAATCAAGGTCGAACGACATGCCCGGGGCGCCGAAGGCGAGCATCTTCTCTTCCAGCCAGTCCCAGTTGGAGATGAGCGGCATTTCCTCGCCGAACGGAGTGAGCTTCATCTTGTCGTAACGAAGGAACGGGGCCGGGCCGTCGAGGAAGTACGCGCTGTTGAAGTGCTGGTCCCACTTCCAGCGGTTCTCGTCGGCATCGGCTCGAAGACCGAGATAGGACGAACTCCCGACTAAAAACGGAACGCCGAGGCGACTTCGCAATTCGTCGAGGGCGTCACTGAAGACCGATCCCGGTCGAAAGTTGCCGCGGGTCAGCGTTGCAATCGTCGCAGGCTCGAGGCCAAATCCGGGCACCATCGTTTCAGGCCAGACGACGACATTCGGCGGCGTCCCCGCGTCGCGGGCCCGCAGCACACCTTGGACGCTCATCGTGAGGAACGAGCCGACGTCCTTGAGCTGGTCTTCCCACTCCCAACTGTTCTTGTTGGAGATCGAGAGGTCGGTCTGCACCGCGAGCACCACTGGACCTGCCGAGAGCGTGCCACGGCCGACGTTCGCCCCGTAGATCACATTCATCAACTGCAGTACGAGAATCGCCGCGGTCGCCCATATCGCCCGAGCTCGCGAGTAGCCGTCGCGACGGACACGCCACCAGTCGACCAGCACACCCGACACACTCGCCGCGAGGGTGGACAGCACGTGCGAACCCAGGAGCGACGCCGACTGTCCGAAGACATCGGGGAAGGTCGCTCCACCGACCAGTGGGATCCCAAGCTGGTACCAGGGATAGCCGCCGAGAACGATCGTTGTGCGGAGATACTCGCATCCGGTCCAGACGATTGGCATCACCAGCGCCATCGGCCAGTGGCCGAAGCGTTTCGAACGGGCGACGCGTCGTATGACTACTGCGTAGACCGCCAAGTAGAACGTGCAGTAGAGCGCCAGCCCGATCATTCCTGGCGGCGTCACCTGAATCAGCCACCACTGACAGAAGAGGCACGCCGGCCACTGGGTGAGAAAAGCCAGAAGGAATGCCCGCTTCCACGTGGCCTGGCCAATCACGGCGATGGTGAGCGGCGCCATCGAGACGAACGACAGCCACCAGAACCCCGCAGCGTCACCACCCAGCGGCCACGACAGGGCGTGGAGCAGCGTGGACAGAAGTGCCAAGGCGATCGCGAGCGGCGTCGAGACGGACAACGCGTTCCTCATTTGCCGGCGAAGTCGATCACGCGGCTGATCTCGCTGCGGAGGTCCTTGCGATGAACGATGCGATCGATGAAGCCTGATTCCAGCAGGAACTCCGAGGTCTGGAAGCCCTGCGGCAACTCTTGTCGGATGGTCTGAGCGATGACCCGCGGTCCGGCGAATCCGATCAAGGCCCTCGGCTCGGCGAGGATCACGTCGCCGAGCATTGCAAAGCTCGCTGTCACTCCGCCATACGTCGGATCGGCGAGCACCGAAATGTAGAGTCCGCGTGCTTCGTGCAATCGGGCGAGGGCCGCGCTGGTCTTGGCCATCTGCATCAGCGAGAAACCCGACTCCTGCATGCGAGCTCCGCCAGAGCAACTCACACACACCATCGGAAGATCCGTATCAGCGGACCGCTCGATCGCCTGGGTCAGCTTCTCGCCGACCACCGAGCCCATCGAGCCGCCGAAGAAGAGGAAGTCCATTGCCGCGAGAACGACTTTGCGACCCTTGATGAAGCCGTAGCCGGTGTGCAGGGCGTCGTTCTCGCCGCTCTTCTTCTGGGTCTCGCGGATACGTTGCAGATAGGGCTTGCTGTCGATGAAGCCCAGCGGATCGGCCGGTGCCATGTCCTGATTGAAGGGCTCGAACGAATCGGGATCGATGAGTTGCTGCACGCGCTGGCGGCCGGACACCCGCATGTGGTACTGGCACTTGGGGCAGACCATGAGGTTGCCCTCGACCTGCTTCTTAAAGACCGTTTCGGCGCACCCGGGACACTTGATCCACAGCCCCTCGGGCACACCCTTTTTGTCGGATGGATCGACGACATCCGCCGCGGTCGCGGTCAAAGGAAGCGCACTGTCAACGATCGGTTCAACCACGCGCATGCTCCGGACAGCTCCGCGCCGACCAACCCGCAAAGGTCGGTGCTCGACGCAGCGATCGACGGAGGATACCGCGATCAGCCGTCGCGGAGCGCCGAGATGGCGCGTCGATAGTCGCTGGTGCGGTAGATCGCCGTTGCCGCGACGAGGACGTCGCACCCCGCGGCTTTCACCGCCTGCACATTGTCGGGAGCCACTCCCCCGTCAATCTCCAGACGCTGATCGGCACGCAGATGCGGCTTGATGGCCCGGCATTTGTCGAGGACCTGGGGCAGGAACGATTGGCCCGAAAACCCAGGATGCACGCTCATGCACAGTACGAGGTCGAACGCTGCGACGAAGGGCAGCACTCGTTCAGCGCTGGTCTGAGGATTGAACGCAAGACCGACCGTGATCCCGAGGGCGTGGGCCGCGTCAGCAAGCGAACGAGGATCAGTTGCAACCTCGACGTGGACTGTGCAGTGATTTGCTCCCGCGTCGACGAAAGGCTTCAGGAAGAACGCTGGATCAGTGACCATCAAGTGGACGTCGAGGAACGCATTGGGACACGCGCGCCGTGCGGCGGCGCAGATCGCCGGACCCATCGAGAGGTTCGGAGCGAAATGACCGTCCATCACATCGACGTGCAGGAGATCCGCTCCCGCGTCAAGCACTGCATGGCACTCTTCTCCTAGTCGTGCGAAGTCCGCAGACAGGATGCTCGGCGCGATCAGCGGAGAGCGCGTCGGTCGGAGGAAGAGATCGGCCTGAGGGTACGGCATGCTGGTGGAACGAATGGTCGCCGTCGTCATGATGGACGTGCTCGCAGGGATCGTACGGAAAAAAGCGGGAGCGGCCGATGGGCCGCTCCCGTGAGCATTCAGTGATGCATGCATTGCTGCGCTCAAGCGCGTCGCAGTATGCCGGAGTCGCCAGAGCGAGTGTGCGCCCGGAGGGCGCTACGGAGCGCCACAATTGGCCTCAGTTGGAGTTCGTCAGCTTGGCCTGCGAGCCGCCGAGAGCGTTGCGGTACTGATCGAGCTTGACCTTGAACGCGGCCTTCGAGGCTTCCGGCGCCATCATCCACGCTTCCATCTGGGTATCGACGGATTCCTTCACCATGCCGGTGGCGAACTGCACCGTTGCGAGTCGGCTGAGGATCTGGGCATCGTTGCGACCCGCGGCTGAAATCATCTGGGTCGCGGCCTTCTGGGCCAGTTCGGTGTCGCGATCCTTGATCTCCGAGTCGGTGAGGATCATGACCGCGAAGTCGCCGAGTGCCAAGCCGTTGTCGGCGTAGCTCGTTAACAGCGTACGGCCGTAGTCGGCGGCACCCTTGGTGTCGCCGGCGTCGTTGAGCATCAGCTTGTAGCGCTCGAGGGCGAGATTCGAGAAGACCTTGGGGTTGATGGCGATCGCGGTCTCGTAGTGCGAGTAGGCCTCACGATAGTTGCGGAGCTTGGCGGCGCGGCGAGCGGCATCGATTGCCGGACGGGCCTGATTTTCCGCCTTGGGGTCGTACTTGCCTTCGACGACCGCAGCGATGACGCGTTCAAACTGCTCGTCCATCGGGTGGCCGATCCAGACAATCTTGCGTTCCTTGTTGACGATGAACGCGCTCGGGATTCCATTTTGTCCAGCGGCCTCGCGCCAACCCTTACTGGTCTTCTTGTCTTGATCAACGCCGACGAGGTACGACATGGCAGGGCCCTTGGCCTGCACGAACGGCTTGACGGTGTTGAGCTCCTCATCGGAGACACCAATGAAGGTCACGCGACTGGCGTACTTCTTCGACAGGTCGTTCAAGTGCGGAATCGAGAGCTTGCACGGTCCGCACCAAGTGGCCCAGAACTCGACGACATAGACCTTGTCGGGGTCGATCATCGTGGCACTGCCGTTGATCCAGTCGGTGATGTAGAGCGGCGGTGCGGTGTCGCCAACCCTCAACTTCGTCTGTCCTTGAGCAGCGGCGGTGTTGGTGAACATCGCCACGGCCATCAACGCCACGAGAGTCATCAGTCCGTGCAGAAGTCGCATGCTTGCTCCCAAGAAAGAAACCGCCACCAGAACCCGCTCAAATATCAAGCGGCACACCGGTAGCTTGCCTGTGTCAACAGAGACTATATCGGTCACTCGTCCGAATGGAAGCGGAAGGATTGGGAATTGCCTGATCGTCACACGCTCTCGTCGAGGGCGTCGAGGCAGATCAGATGCTTCCCCTCCAAGACTTCCAAGCTCGCGCCGCCGCCGGTTGAGACATGGCTGAACCGCTCGGCAATCCCGAATTCTTCCAAACTGGCCGCCGTGTCGCCACCGCCCGCGATGGTGATCGCACCGCGCCCGGTCGCTTCAGCCGCGGCGACAGCGATTGCCCGGGTGCCGACCGCAAAGGGTGGAGTCTCAAAGGCTCCCATCGGCCCGTTCCAGACCACCGTCTTCGAACGGGCGATGGCGTCCGAGAAGAGCTTGACCGTGGCCGGTCCGATGTCGAGCCCCATCCAACCATCAGGGATGGCTCCAACCACGGTCTTGGTGGCGGTGCCCGCCTCAAGTTTCTGCCCGCAGACGTGATCGACCGGCAAGAGGATCGTGCAGCCACCTGCTTTGGACCCAGCCATGATCTTCTCCGCTTCGCCGAGGAAGTCGTTCTGGACGAGGCTGGCTCCAACCGCGATCCCCTGCGACTTCAGGAGGGTGTAGGCCATCGCCCCGCCGACAATCAAGGTGTCGACCTTCTTCGTCAGGTTCGCAATGGCTGCAAGCTTGTCAGCGATCTTCGCCCCGCCAAGGATCGCCAGGAACGGCCGGGCAGGCTTTTCCAAGCGAGCCATCAAGTACTCGAGTTCGGCCGCCAGCAGCAGTCCGGCGACGCATGGCTTGGCGGGCGTAGCGCCGCGCATGTTTAGAGGCACCGCGTGCATGCTGGCGTCGGCGCGGTGCGAGGTGCCGAAGGCATCGTTGCAGTAGATGTCGCCGTAGGCAGCGAGCTTGGCGGCGAACTCGGCATCGCCCTTCTTCTCACCTTTGGCAAATCGCAGGTTGTCTAAGAGAACGACGCCGCGCTCCGGCATCGACGCGACCGCCGCAGCAGCCGCCGCGTCCACGGGATCGTTCGACGGAAACTGAACGCCGTGCGGCGCGCTCGCACCCAAGAGAGACGCGAGACGTTCGGCGACCGGCTTCAGCGTGCCGTCCGCTTCGAAGCCCTTGCCCTCCGGTCGCCCGAGATGGCTCATGAGGACCAGTTTGCCGCCGCGTTGAAGCACCGATTGCAGCGTCGGCAGCGACAGCCGAATGCGGCGGTCGTCGGTGATGGCGCCGTCGTCACCGAGCGGCACATTGAAGTCCACCCGCACCAAGACTCGCTTGCCCTTGACGTCGACTTGATCGATGGTTCGCTTCCGCATTGCTTGGCCCTCGCTCGAAAGGGACGCGATGATACCGATCTCCTCCGGACACGCGTTCGCATGCACATCCCAGACAACCCATCGCCCATCATCGTCATCGTCGGCTTCACTGCCGGGGGAAAGACCGCGCTCTCGATCGAGCTGGCACGCACGCTCCCTGCAGGTGGAGAGTGTGTTTCGGCCGACTCAATGCAGGTCTATCGCGGCATGAACATCGGCACGGCGAAGCCGAGCGACGCGGAACGGCGCGGCGTGCCCCATCACCTGATCGACATTGCCGATCCGCGCGAGGATGGCTTCACGGTTGATGAGTGGTTGACGCGAGCGACCGCGACGATCGAGGCCATTCGTGGGCGCGGCCGAGTGCCGATCGTCGTCGGTGGGACGAATCTCTATGTGCGGGCGCTCCTAGAAGGACTGTTCGAGGGACCGGATCCCGATCCGACGCTGCGGGCGGCGCTGGAAGCGACTGCATTGCCGACGCTGCGGGAGGAACTCCTCTCGGTCGACCCTGCCGCGGCGGCCCGCATTCACCCCAACGATCTGCGGCGCACCGTGCGAGCGATCGAGGTGTTTCGCTTGACGGGCAAGCCTCTCAGTCATCATCAGACCCAATGGGCGAGCGAGGTTCGCTCCACGGCCCGGCCGGACACGCTCATCGTCGGCATCGACTGGCCGGTCGAGACCATCAATCGCCGGATGAATGCCCGCGTCAAGGCGATGTTCGCCGACGGCTTGGTCGAAGAGGTGCGGGCCCTGCGGACCAGCGGACTCGGTCGACAGGCCCGCGAGGCGGTTGGTTACGACGAGGTGCTTCGTCATCTCGACGGAGCGTTGACGCTCGAGGACGCGTTCGAACAGACCAAGATCCGCACGCGTCGCTACGGCAAACAGCAGCGTACCTGGCTACGGCGTTTTCGCGGACTCCCGAACAGCGTGTGGATCGACGCTGCGCGTCTTCCTGAGGCGGACTGGCCAGCGATGGTGTTGGCGCGACTTGTGTCAGCGTGAGCACCGAGATGCGACGATGGGCGAATCACATCGACTGTGGCTGTACACGGAACGGACGTGTGATTTCCTCGCACGGCAGATCCATGGAAGCCGACGAGACTACGATCGCGCTCACGCGGCTGCTACCCGATCGGACGAT
This sequence comes from Phycisphaerales bacterium, assembly GCA_038318935.1. Taxonomy (GTDB): domain Bacteria; phylum Planctomycetota; class Phycisphaerae; order Phycisphaerales; family SM1A02; genus JAEUIT01. Next base: position 7,129 of record JBBQCR010000005.1, on the reverse strand, counting down.
CGACAAATTCTCTTTCCCGCGTCGAAGTGCCCCTAATGGCCCTTTTGCACGCCATGTGTAGGGGTCGAGAACGGCTGGCCGATGGCGGACGAGGGAGATTCATCCCTCCCGCCGCTTGACCTTTCGGACGCCAGACTGTTTCAATCCCACACCTCCGACGGACCGCCCGATCACCCGGATGCCTGGGTGGCGCGTTGCTCCTCGGGTACTGCTCATGGCCAAATCTCCCGCTACCAACGCTCCTTCCGGCTCCAGTGTGAGCTCCAGTTCTGGTCCGCGCAAACCCTCGAAGAAGACCACCGCGACCCCAGTGTCGAAGGCCAAGGCTCCCAAGAAGCCCGCCGCCAAAGCCCCCGCTGCCAAGCGGACGAAGTCCCAGCTCGGCGCGGATGTAGATGCGGCCGTCGAAGTCGACGGTGGCGACGGCGGCGGCAATCGCAGCGGGCGACAACTGGTGATCGTCGAAAGCCCCGCGAAAGCAAAGACCATCAACAAGTACCTCGGCCCTGGGTTCCAGGTGTTAGCCTCGGTCGGTCACGTGGCTGATCTGCCGGCGAAGGCGCCCAAGGGCACGAAGCAGCCCGTGCCAGGTGTCGATCTCGACAACGACTTCGAGCCCGACTACGAGGTCCTGCCCGAGAAGAAGAAGACCGTCAGCGAACTGAAGGCCGCTGCGAAGAAGGCATCAACGATCTGGTTCGCGACAGACTTGGACCGCGAGGGAGAAGCGATCGCGTGGCACCTCACGCAGGTCTTGGGCATCGATCCGACCAAAGCCAAGCGGGTCATCTTCAACGCCATCACCCGCACCGAGATTCAGCGAGCGTTCGAACACCCGCGAGCGATCGATCTCTTCAAGGTCAACGCCCAGCAAGCGCGGCGCATCGTCGACCGCATTGTCGGCTATCAGGTCTCACCGCTCTTGTGGAAGAAAGTCGCCCGAGGCCTCAGCGCCGGACGCGTGCAATCGGTGTCGGTGCGTCTGGTTGTTGATCGCGAGCGAGCAATCGCGGCGTTCGTGCCCGACGAGGAATGGGAAATTTCCGCGAGGCTTTCGGCCCCGGAGAAGGCTCGGGATCTCGAACCCGCGTGGGCCTCGTTCCTCGGAGAGCGTGACGCCAAGGGAGCACCGCCGACGCAGAAGTCGCAGTTTCAGTGGCTCGCCGATCGCAACGCGATTCGCGCCGAGCTGGTTGAGATCGGCGGCAAGCCGTTTGCGATCGGCTGTCTGTCGAACGCCCCCAAAGATCTCTCCGCCGAGATGACGCGGGTTGCCGAGGCGGTTGGCCTGATGAAGGTCCTCACCCGAACCGAAGCCGACCCGAAGGGCAAGGGACCCGCGAAGAACAAGCGATTCGTCGAAGGGGCCGTCGACCCGGCGGCCCGCTACGCGATCGAGTCGATCGAGACCAAGCGGACGACCACGCGCCCGTCAGCGCCGTTCATCACCAGCACCCTGCAACAGGCAGCCGCGAACCAACTGAGCTTCGGCGCGGATCGCACGATGCGTTTGGCCCAAGGGCTCTACGAAGGTCAGATGGTTCCCGGCGAGGGCCAGGTCGGTCTCATCACCTACATGCGTACCGACTCGACGACCCTGTCGGGCGAAGCGCTCGCGATGGCCCGCGACTACATCGGCAAGACCTTCGGCGCTGCGCATCTGCCGGACAAAATCAACTTCTTCGGCTCAAGCAACAAGTCCGCACAGGAAGCCCACGAAGCAATCCGTCCGACCGATGTGCGCCGCACTCCCGAGTCCTTGCAGGGGTCCCTCAACGACGATCAGTGGAAGCTCTATCGCCTCATCTGGAATCGCTTCGTCGCGTGCCAGATGTCGCCCGCGGAGTTCGATGCCACCGCTGCGACCATGCGCCGTTCGGACAAGAACACCGGCGCGGTTCTACGAGCCACCGGTCGGGTCCTGGTGTTCGACGGGTTCTATCGCGTGCTCGGAGCCCCGAGCGCCGAGAACGAACCGACGCTGCCGCCGCTGGTCAAGGGGCAGATCGTCGCCCCGTTCTTCCTCGGAGCCTTGCAGAAGTTCTCCTCGCCACCGGCTCGCTTCAACGAGGCGTCGCTCATTCGCGAACTGGAGAAGGAAGGCATCGGTCGTCCGTCGACGTACGCGGCGATCCTCCGGACGATCGAAGACCGCAAGTACGTCGAGCAGCGCGAGCGCCGCTACTTCGCGACCACCCTGGGCGAAGTGGTCACCGACAAGCTCATCGAAGGCTTCCCCAAGCTGATGGACGTCGGTTACACACGATCGATGGAAGAGGAACTCGACAAGATCGAGGAAGCGCACACCGACTGGAAGGTGATGCTGCGCGGCTTCTATGGCGAATTCAAGATCGCCTTGGAGAAGGCCGGCGCGACGATGACCCACGCGAAGGCGGACATCGAGCCCGCTCCGTACGCCTGCCCCAAGTGCGGCAGTCCGACGTCGTATCGGTTCGGCAAAAACGGACGTTTCCTGTCGTGCTCGAGCTATCCGGCCTGCGCGTACGCGGCGCCGATCGACCGCGAAGGTCGACCGATGCTGCCGGAATTCGTCGACGTGCAATGTCCCGAAGACGGTTCAGCGATGGTCTTGCGCAACGGCCGGTTCGGGCCGTTTCTGGCGAGCGTGAACTACCCGGCGATCAAGCTCGTCCTCAATCTCGACAAGAAGCAGAAGCTGAAGTTTCCTTCGATTCCACCGTTCACGACCGACCTCGTCTGCCCCAAGTGCAACAAGGCCCCGCTGAGCCTGCGCACCGGCAAACGCGGCCCGTGGCTCGGATGTTCGTCGTTTCCGAAGTGTCGCGGTCGCGAGACGTGGTCGAAGATCGATCCTGCGGTGCGCGAGAAGCTCGAGAAGTCGCTCGGTCTGCACGAACTGCAGCACCCCCGGGTGGTGATCAAGACTTTGGACGGCACGCCGATTCCCGAAGGCACGGCGATCGCAGACCTCACCTTGCCCGGCGGCGTGCAGCAACTGACCCTGCACCCATCGGCCAGCGTGACGGCGCCGGCGAAGGCCGGATAGCGGTTTGGGCGACGACAGAGATCTCTACGACGGCTCCTGACTCCTGACGGGCGAGTCCTTACACTCCCGTTGTGTCCTCCACTGACGCGATCGCGCGCCTCGAATCGGTCCTTCGTTCTCTCCGCCTTGCCGTCTCCGCCCGCGCGGCGGAGGAGAAAGCTTGCGCCGACACCCTGAAGGCTGAGCGGACAAAGAACGATCGCAGCCATGATCTGACGATGAGCACGGTGCGGCAGCGCCGCAGCGACGAGCGACGAGCCGAGGACGAGCGATACGCGACGCGCAGCGAGTCGATCGCCAGTGCCTACGAGGCCGACAAGCGAGCGATCGACGAGGGTGAACGGACCACCCGCGCGGAAATCGAGACCCGCACTTCGACGAATCTCGCTGCGGCAAAGACCCGCATGGACGAGGCCGTGTGGGTCGCCGAAACCGTTTACGAAGGCGCCGAGGACCAACCTCGTATCGAGTTTGAAAAGGCTCGCGAGGAGTTCACCGTCCGGCGCCAAGATCTCGACGAGATCGAAACACAGGCCCGGGCCATGGCCCGTCGCTATCGCCAGACCGTGCCAGTCGCCCCAGCACCCGCTGCTGATCGCCTCGCCAGTTCGACCAGCCGTCCCGAGAGCGGCCTGATCATGTCGCTGGGCACGGCCCAAGAGCAGTTGCGGACGTTCAGGTCGCTGCGATTAGCGGGGCTCTTTCGCGGACCGATCATGGTGGTGCCGCTCCTGGTGCTCGTTGGCGGCGGCGCGGCCGCTGCGTACTCGCTCCGAGGCGACGACACGCAATCGCTGGTGATCGGCGGTGCTGTGGGATTCGCGGCGTGGATCGGGTTGGCGCTCGTCCTCTGGTCGTTCGCCCATCGCGAAGTGAAGCGGGCGTGGCTTCCGCTTGCGGAGACGATCGCCGTTGGTCGGGCCTGCGCGGAGAAGGCGATCGCCGCCGCAGCCGCGGCCCGGCAGGTCCGTGAGATCGAACTTCTTGAGATCCGCGATCACGAGGTCCAGGACGCCACCGGCAAGTTCTCGCCTCTGTCCGAAGAGTTTGCCCGCAAGCGCGCCGAGCGGCTCACGCGACTCGCGGAAAAAGTACCGGCCGCCCGCCGCGACCTGGAAGTGCGCCGCAGTTCTGAAATCGCCGAGAACGCGGAGACGCACACCCGACGCGTCGAAGAGATTGAGCGCGTCGCGGCAGAGTCGCTCGCCAACGAGGAAACTCGTTTCGCCAAGGAACGTGAGTCCATCGAACGCCGCGGAACCGAGCGCTGGAACGCGATGAGTTCGCAGTGGCTCGGCGCGACCGAGACAGGCCTTGCGAGTTTGCAGGCGACCGTCGACGCCGATCATGACCTCTTCCCGGCGTGGAGCGAACCATCGTGGTCGCAGTGGACAGGTTCGAGCGCCCTCCCCGAAGCGATCCGCATTGGCTCGCTGCATTTTGATCTTGCGGCGTGTGAAGGTGGACTCTCGAACGATCCACGACTCGCGGTCGCGCGTCCGACGGTGATCGAACTACCGGCAGTGCTCGCCTTTCCGCACCGATCGAGCCTGCTCATCGAGACCGATGCCGAAGGTCGCGGAGCGGCGATCGAACTGGTGCAGTCGGCGCTGCTGCGACTTCTGGCCCGCGTGCCGCCGAGCAAGGTGCGGGTGGTGCTTGTCGACCCGGTCGGCCTCGGTCAGTCGTTTGCCGGGTTCATGCATCTGGCCGACGAGATGGAAGCCCTGATCGGCGATCGCATCTGGACCGAGCCTCGCCACATTGAACAGAAGCTCACTGATCTCACCGAACATATGGAGACGGTGATTCAGAAGTACCTGCGCAACGAGTTCGACTCGATCGAGGCCTACAACGCCAAAGCGGGCGAGATCGCCGAACCGCTGCGCTATCTGGTCATCACCGACTTTCCCGCCAACATTACGGACATCGCTGCGAAACGTTTGCAATCGATTCTCGCTTCCGGCGCCCGCTGCGGCGTCCACACCATCATCATTCGCAACGTCAAGAGCGAACTGCCGGCCGGCATCACCGACGAAGACTTGCGGCGTGGTGCGGTGCTGGTCCGCAAGGAGTCCAAGGAGAAGCCCAACTTCGTCCTGGATGGCGAAGAGTTCACGCGCCTTGCGTTCACTCCCGATCAGGCCCCGCCCAACGACCTGCTGATTCCATTGGTCCGAAAGGTCGGTAAGGCGGCGAAGGAAGCGGGCAAGGTGGAAGTCCCCTTCTCGATGATCGCTCCCAAGACCGAATCCGGAACCGATCAATGGTGGAGCGAGTCGAGCGCCAAACGCGTTCGCGTTCCGTTGGGCCGTTCCGGTGCGACGAAGCTGCAGTACCTCACGCTCGGTGAAGGCACCAGCCAACACGCGCTGATTGCCGGCAAAACCGGCTCGGGCAAGTCGACGCTGTTGCACGCCCTCATCACCAATCTCGCGTGCTGGTATTCGCCCGACGAGGTCGAGTTCTACCTGATCGACTTCAAGAAGGGCGTCGAGTTTCGTACCTACGCCCACCACAAACTACCGCACGCCCGAGCGGTGGCGATTGAAAGCGATCGCGAGTTCGGACTGTCGGTGTTGCAGGGACTTGATACCGAGCTCAAGCGCCGCGGCGATCTCTTCCGTGATCTTGGCGTGCAGGACCTGAACGGCTATCGCAAGGCGGGCCAGTCCGAGCCGATGCCCCGCACCCTTCTCATCATCGACGAGTTTCAGGAACTCTTCGTCGAGGACGACAAGGTCGGGCAGGATTCGGCGCTGTTGCTCGATCGACTCGTGCGTCAAGGCCGGGCCTTCGGCATTCATGTGATTCTCGGGTCGCAGACCCTCGGCGGCGCGTACTCGATCGCCCGCGCGACCATGGGTCAGATGGGTGTGCGAATTGCGCTCCAGTGCAGCGAAGCCGATTCGCAGCTCATTCTTTCCGACGACAACTCCGCCGCCCGACTGCTCTCGCGACCGGGCGAAGCGATCTACAACGACGCGGGCGGACTGATGGAAGGCAACTCGCCTTTTCAGGTGGTGTGGCTGCCGGAAGATATTCGCGAGGGTTACCTCAGCAAAGCCGCGCGACTTGCGGCGGAGCGCAAGCCGAAGTCCCGCGGCACGATCGTCTTCGAAGGCAACATTCCCGCCGACCCGCTGGCCAATCGCACGTTGAACGAACGGCTCGATGCCCCATCGTGGATCGATCCGGTGAAGCCGACGCTGCTGTGGCTCGGCGACGCAATCGCCATCAAACCGCCGACCTCTGCGAGTTTCCGGCGGCAAGCCGCGGCCAATCTCATGGTCGTCGGTCAGAGCGATCTGCCGGCGACCGCGCTCATGGCGATGACCATGGCGTCGATCGCCATGCAGCGCTCGCCCGCCGACGCGAAGTTCGTTCTCCTCGACGGAACTCCCGCTGACGATCCCAAGTTCGGCCTGCTCGGTTCGGTTGCGGCCAGCCTGCCGCACGAGACGAAGGTTGTCCCATGGCGTGAAACCGAAGATGCGATTCGGTCGGTCGCGGAAGAAGTCGCTGCTCGTCAAGCCGGAGGCGACGACCGGGCATCAATCTTCCTCGTCGTGCATGGACTGCAACGCTATCGACAATTGCGCCGCAACGAAGACGACTACGGCTCCAACACCGACACCGCGACAGCCAGCGTCGACAAGCTCTTCGGGCTCATACTCAAGGAAGGCGCGCCGCTCGGGGTGCACGTGATCGTCTGGTGCGACACGGTTGCGAGTCTGCAACGTTCGCTCGATCGCAATGCCATCCGTGAGTTCGACTGGCGGGCGATGTTCCAGTTGAGCACGACCGACTCAAGCACGCTGATCGACAGTCCGGTTGCGAGTCGACTCGGTCCGCAGCGAGCGCTCCTCTACAGCGAAGAACTCGGCACCATCGAAAAGTTCCGCCCGTGGCTTCTGCCGACTGAGGAGTTCCTGCGAAGGCTGTCAACGGCGTTGGCGGCGAAGTCGGCGACGACGTCAGCGCCTGGGGCATGAACAACCGGAAGCGCTCGACCGTCCCGGTATCACCATCGGTCTTGCCTCCGCTCGGCGTTGTGAGTCGGCGCCAGTTTCGTGGACAGGTTGATTATGCCGCCTCCGA
>JBBQCR010000004.1:0-26719 GCA_038318935.1 Phycisphaerales bacterium | reverse complement strand
GATGAAGTATCCCCACATCGCGCCGTTGGCGTCCCATCCGAGCAACTGCTGCGGCGGGCAGGAGATCGTGGTGGTGTAGGTCACGCAATTGCCACCGACGAGCCCGACGTCGTCAGGACACGCGGTGAACTGGCGATCGCTCCAATCAGCGCCATACGAAGCGTTCGCGGCCATCAGGTTCCGGAGGTTGCCGAGGCTCTGTGTCAGCAACGCCGCGTCACGTGCCTTGCCGATCGCAGGCAGCAGGATCGCAATGAGGAGCGCGATGATCGACACGACCACCAGCAACTCGACGATCGTGAAAGCTCGAGCGGAAGCATGGAACAACTTCCGTTGGCGGGAACGAACGCCACAGCCAGGACGCCGATGCATCATGATGACCCCCACGCGCGAAAAGCCTGAAGATCCCCACTCACGTACGACAACCACCGAGGCACACCGAATCTTCGGGAGTCGGGCGGCGCGAACGCCGTCGGTGAAGTCATTGTCTCCGCGGAGACAGCGGTGCTGCAACAGCGAGCCATCGAATTCTGCGGGAATCCGCCGAATCCTCGACCCCGCCATGCGCGGTGGGACCGAGTCGGTGCCACTAACGCTGAACTTCTGATACACGACAGCGGTCCTTCGGAGCTGAGCCTCCGACGACTCGATCACACTCACTCGTGCGGATGCCCATGACCTCATTGCCAGCGCTCTCGCGGATCCTGTCGTTCGTCATGCCCTTCGCTGGCGTTGCCGCCGCCCAGGACCAAGTGCCGCCACCGGCCGCGACAGCTCCGGCGAGCGGCAAGCCCGCCCCCGAGGACGCGCCACCAGTGCCGGTGAAGGTCGTCGCTGACGCGTCGGTGTCCTCTGAAGATACCGTGACGATCAATGGCGTCGCCGTTCCCTATCGCGTGACCGTCGGTACACAGCCGGTCTGGGATGCCGACAACAAACCCGTCGCCTCCATGTTCTATACGTTCTACGAACGGACGGACGTGACCGACCGCAGCGCCCGACCACTCGTCATCTCCTTCAATGGAGGCCCGGGATCGGCATCGGTCTGGATGCACATTGCCTACACCGGCCCGCGGATCCTGAAGATCGACAGCGAGGGCTTTCCGATTCAGCCCTATGGCATTCGCGAGAACCCGCATTCGATCCTCGACGTCGCCGACATCGTCTACGTCGACCCGGTGAACACCGGCTTCTCGCGCATTCTCAACAACGCTCCGCGCGAGCAGTTCTTTGGAGTGAACGAAGACATCGCGTATCTCGCCCGCTGGATCGGGGCGTTCGTCACCCGGAACGATCGCTGGACCTCGCCAAAGTTTCTGATCGGCGAAAGCTACGGCACGACGCGGGTTTCAGGGCTCGCGGGACGATTGCAGAGCTCGCAATGGATGTTCCTCAACGGCGTGATTCTCGTCTCACCGACGGAACTCGGCGTCAAACGCGACGGCGCCATCGACCAGGCGTTACCACTTCCCTATTACGCCGCGACCGCGTGGTACCACAAGGCGCTGGCTCCCGAGTTGCAGGCCCTCGACCTCGAGCAGTTGCTTCCGCGCGTCGAAGCGTTCACCCTTGACGAACTGATTCCGGCGATGACCCGCGGCGGATCGCTCGATCCGAAGCGGCGCGAGGAACTAATCGCGACGTACTCTCGCTATTCGGGCCTGAAGCCCGACGTCGTGCGCAACCATCACTTTGCGGTGCCGCAGTCATTCTTCTGGAAGGAACTCCTGCGCGAGCGGGGATTGACGGTCGGCCGCTTGGACTCGCGCTATCGCGGTCTCGACGGCCAGGACGCGGGCGAGAGTCCTGACTTCGATCCGGCCCTGTCGTCCTGGAACCACGCGTTCGCGCCGGCGATCAACTACTACCTCCGCGACGTGCTGCACTACAAGACCGACTTGCAGTACTGGCTCTTCGGTCCCGTGAGTCCTTGGAACCAGCAAGGCGACCGAACGGGCGAGAGTCTGCGCGGGGCGATGGCAGAGAACCCGTACTTGCATCTCATGGTGCAGTCGGGCTACTTCGATGGCGCCACCGATTACTTCAACGCCAAGTACACCATGTGGAACATGGATCCCGCCGGTCGATTTCAGGATCGAATGACTTGGAAGGGATATCGCAGCGGTCACATGATGTACCTGCGGCAGGAGGATCTCGCTCGTGCCAACGACGACATCCGCGACTTCATCGCTCGCAGCACGCCCAAGGGCGATCAGCCTGCGAAGCGCTGACGACATCGTGTGCGGGGGAAGCCCGGTCGAAGTCACGTGGCTTGATGTCGCGCATGTATCATCGACCGAGTTCGTCGCATTGCAACCGCTCAAGGGGTACTCATCATGTCGCGCGTTCCTGTTCTCTCGCTCACGCTTGCACTTCTCACGGTCGCCCTCCTCGGTCTGGCCCCGATCGCCACGCTTCAGGCGACGTCCGCACAGGCACCGACGTCCGCACAGGCACCGGCGTCCGCACAGGCAACGGCGCTGGTCACCGGCGCCAACCGCGGCATCGGCCTCGCCCTCGCGAAGCAACTCAAGGCCGAGGGCTATCAGGTGATCGGCACGGCACGTACGCCCGAGGAGGCCAAGGAACTCGCTGCAACCGGAGCGCGAGTGCTGCAACTTGACGTGACCGATGCCAAGAGTGTGGCGGCAATGGTCGACGCCTTGAAGAGTCAGCCGATCGATCTCCTGGTCAACAATGCGGGGGTCTCAAGCCGTACGGAGGCGATCGCGACGCTCGACCTCGATGCCGTCGAGCGCACCATCGCGGTCAACACAATCGGACCGATGCGCGTGACGCAAGCGCTGCTTCCGAATCTTCGGGCGGGATCCGGCAAGACCGTGATCGGCATCTCCAGCAGACTCGCGAGCATCGCGGGAAACGCTGGCGGAAAGTACTACGGCTACCGCGAGAGTAAGGCCGCACTCAACATGTTTCTGCGTTCCCTGGCCGCGGAACTGAAGGGCGATGGATTCGTCGTAGTCACCATGAGCCCGGGTTGGGTGCGGACCGACATGGGTGGTGGCGACGCGCCACTGAGCCCCGAGGAGAGCGCGATTGGACTCGTGAAGGTCATCAAATCGCTGAAGCCCGGTGACACCGGGAAATTTCTTTCCTACGACGGCGCAGAGATCGCGTGGTAAGCGAGAGGATGTTCCCTGGTGGCACTCCCAGTTTCCCTGCAACTGAACCGCAACCGATCGCGGCAAATCACGCTATCAAGGGCCGACGCTTCTTGACTGCTCGCGCAACGATCACTTGCCACGGATTTCTCGGGGAGACCACTCCATCATGCAGCACCTTCCACGCCGTCATTTCGTCACGCTTGCTGCGGCCAGCACCGCCGGCTTCGCTTTCGGTCAACGTGCCTTTGCCCAGGCGCAGAGCGGCACAACTCCAACCGCGACGGATGGCAAGTCACCCGCCGCGGGCCAGTCACCGACTGTGGCCAAGGCCGAGAAGCCACTCAAGATTCTGATCCTCGGCGGCACGGCGTTCCTAGGTCCGGAAGTCGTGGAAGCGGCACAGGCCCGGGGACACACGGTCACGCTCTTCAATCGCGGCAAGACCCGACCGAATCTCTTTCCCGGCGTCGAAAAGCTTCGCGGCGATCGCGATCCCAAGAAGGATGAAGGTCTCAAGGCCCTCGAAGGACGCGAGTGGGATGTCGTCATCGATAACTGCGGCTACTTCCCGCGCATGGTCAAGGCGTCGGCCGATCTGCTCGCGGCAAACGTCAAGCAGTACATCTTTGTCTCAAGCATCAGCGCACTCAAAGGCGGCGCGGCACCGAACTCTGACGAATCCGCTCCCGTCGAAACGCTGTCGGATCCGACCGTGGAGTCCTTCGGCGCTGGCTTTGAGAACTACGGTGGACTCAAGGCGCTGTGTGAAGCCGCTGCGGAAGCCGCGATGCCCGGGCGGGTCACGAACATCCGGCCCGGCTTCATCGTTGGACCCGGCGACGTCACCGGTCGCTTCAACTATTTGCCGCTGCGGGCCCGCGAGGGCGGCGAGATGCTCGGGCCGGGAACGCCGAACGATCCCCTGCAGTGGATCGATGTGCGCGACCTTGCGGAGTGGATCGTCAAGTGCGCGGAAGCGAAGACCGTCGGTGTTTTCGTAGCGACCGGTCCAGCGTCCGGCGGCACCATCGGCGAGGTCGTCGACACCAGTATTCGGATCGCGAAGGAGAATGCGGACGCAGCTCCCAAGGACGCCAACGTCAAGCCAGTGGACACGACCGTCACCTGGGTCCCCACGGAGTTCCTCATGTCACTCGGCGTGTCGCCGGGGGGCGATCTTCCAATCTGGGTACCACCCGTTGGCGAGTCAGCAGGATTTCATCGCTGGAACGTCAGCAAAGCAGTCGCCGCCGGGCTCACGTTCCGCCCCGTCGCTGAGACCATCCGCGGCATCTACCGCTGGTACGACCCGCTGACCCCCGAGCAGCAGAAGAAGTTCCGCGCTGGCCTGTCACGGGAACGCGAGGTGGAAGTGCTCAAAGCGTGGCATGAGAGTCAGAAGAAGGGTTGAGCCGGCTTGGGCCGGCTTGGGCCGGCTTGGGCCGGCTTGGGCTGCGTTGCTCGACGGGTCGACGAGACATCAGGTCGCGCATGTGCGAGCATGTGGCGAGCTTGTCAGTTCGCTTCACTCCTCAAGGACCTTCGCATGTCGATCCGAATTCGCGTCGTCACTCTCGGTCTCAGCGCTTTCGCCTGCTCTTCGATCGCTGTCGGGCAAGGCGCGAGCGCTCCTGCCAACGGTGCAACGTCAAACGCCGTCTCGGCACCGGTGGGTTCCGCGATCATGCAACTGCAACTCGAGTTGGACGCGCTCAACGCGATGACCGACGCGATGGGCCCGATGCGGGGTGACGCGGACGCTCGCGTCGCCCAGATGAAGGCGTTCATCAGCGAGGAAAAGCTTGATGCTGCTGCCGCCGCGTTCGCCACCAGTGCAAAGGCTCCTGCATTCAACGGACTCACCTTCAATCAGTCGTTGCAGGTCGCTCTGAAGGAGCAACGAACGCGCGGCCAGCCGATTGTCAGCAACACCGACCCGGCTGCGCTGCAGACCGAAGTCAATGCGACGCAGGTTCTGGTGCAGGGTCAATGGGGAGACTTGAACAAAGTGCACGCCCAGGTGGCGGTCCTCAGCGGGTTCCTCCAGTCGCAGAAAAAGCTCGACGCCTATCACACGTGGGCAGCAGCCGCCGCCGCGAAGCGGCTTGCGTCGAGCACTCCCGACGTCGCACCGACGGATTCGGCGTCGTCGAATCCGAAGCTCACGCCAGAGCAGAAGGCGGCCAAGATTCTGGCGTATCAGCAGCAACTGGTGCGACTCCGCACAGCGTGGGATCAGGAGCAAATGGCCCAAGGCGCAGCCAACTTCCCGCAATCACAAAGTAGCGGAGACCAGCAAGGACAGTCTGGCGGCGCTGGCAGCAGCAACTACAGCGGCAGTGGTGACAACAACAGTAACTACAACAACGACTACTACAGCGGCTCGTATTGGAACGGCTACGCCGATCCGTATTACGACGTCTGGGGTGCAGGTCGTGGCGCTGCGGCCGCCGCCGTCGCCCACAACAACTGGAATCGTGGCGGCGCGGTCGCGCCAGCCATCGCACCGGGCGCCGGTCATCCTCGCATGGGCGGCTTCCGGCGCTGAGACGCAGATTGTCACAGCACGGAAGTGTTAGAGCGGTGCTGCCAACGCCTCGCGCAACGGATCGAGCAGCGCACCGAATCGAGCTGCTCGCCCGATGGACGCGTCGCTCATCGGGCGGGCGGCCTGTTCGCTTGCAAGGGTCGGCGCAGGCATCGCGCCGGTTGTTCCTCGCCCCGCTGTGTGATGCGCCAAACACGCCGCATCCCAGGGCAAACCGAGAAAGTCGAGGATGCGACGGGCCTCGGTTTCCGTCTCGCGCACAAGGTCCTCGTACTGGACAGTCAGGATCGGAATCGGCGCGTTCGCCTTCCAGTACTCCATCAACTCCTCAGTGGCACGGATAGTCATGCCGATGTGCTTCAGACTCGCGCTCCATGGAAGCGCGGTCGGCTCGAGGCGTTCGAAGCATGAGATGCCAACGTCCATCGGGTCGCGTCGCAGATGAATGACGCGGGCGTCGGGAAATGCCATGGCGATCAGACCGACATAGACCCAGTTCTGCAAGTGCTTGTCGGCGATGCGCTCGGCCCGCGGTCCGAACACGTTGGTCTCGGCAAGGTAGCGCGATGCGATGCGATCGAAATCGGCGGCGCCCAACGTCGCAGCGATCCGCGGCCACGACGTCGCGGGATCTGGCTTCATCCACTCGGCGATCTGACCTCGAAGTGCTCGTGTCTCGCCCGCTCCGCCGCCCATCGGATGGGACGCGATGATGCGATCCAGAAGCGTCGTTCCGGAGCGCGGCATCGATGCGATGAAGACCGGCCGTGATGTCCGCACCGTCGGTTTCGGCGCGTGGTGCATCCTGTCGCGTGTGAAGACTTCTCGCATCAGCACGAGTCCGCTCTTCAGCAGATCCTCGCCGAAGTTGACCTTGACCGAGGACTTCGACGCGGCATACGAACGGAAAGCCTCGTCGTATCGCCCGAGTCTCTCCTGTGCCTGACCGAGAACATGGAAGAGTGCGCAGCGCGTCGTCGGCGGCAATCGCTCACTGCGGGAATGCGCGAGCACGGCATGTATTGTGGATCGCGGGTCGTCTCGATCCAGATGCGATTGACCGAGATAGATCGACGCAGCGGGATCGTCCTTCGCACGGCTGAGCGTCTTGATCGCCTCGGACGTGCGCCGAAGGCGTCGCTGCGCTGAGCCAATCAAGATGATCGCCTCGATGTTGTCGGGCCGTAGCTTGAGGGCCCGTTCCCCGAGTGCGAGCACTTCCGTGTCACGTCCAAGTCGCCAGCAGAGCTGGCCGCGCGCGAGCAATGTCTCGGGATGATTCGGGAGAAGCCGATCAGCCGTCGTCAGCGCCTCTTCGGCATCGTCGAACCGCGCAAGCGCATTCAAGGCTCGACCCAGAACGACCCAACCGTCGACGGAGCCGGGGACCGTCCTGACGACGGACCGGGCACACTGTTCTGCGAATTGGGCACGCCCCTCGGAGAGTGCCGTGAACGCCTGCTTTACCATCTGATCGGCCGGCAATGACTGCACGCACAGCTCCCATCGAGGGAAGAGAGGTCGCTCTGTTGCTGCGCCGCGAACGGGCGCAGCACGAACCAACGACCGGAGTCTACCGGGCGGATGCCGGCACTTCCGGGCGATTGCTCGGAAGATCCGCGCCCTTTGGCGCAGTCGTCGCGTCCTTGGTTGTTCGCCATTGTGCTGCGTTTGCCTGGTGCACGCTCTGTCGCTGGGGATCCGCCTCCGACCACGCAACGTAGAACTCGACCAATCGCTGGACCGCAGCGCCTCGCGCCTCCACCGAACTTTCGGTAGCCCGCGTCTCTTCTTCGGCCGCCACGAGCAGCGTCTCAGCGTCGGCGAATTTCCCTTGAGCGACGAGACACTCGGAGAGGGCGATTCGAGATTCCGCGCGCTGCGGATGACCGGCCGGACGATTCTTGAGTCGTCCGTCGAGCGCCTCGCGCAGGAGCGTCTCGGCATCGGCTTGACGATCCTGATTGCGCAGCGTCGCCGCCACGAGCATGATCACCCCCGAGGTGCGATTGTCGCCCGGCGCGTAGGTGGCGCGAGCGTAGTCGAGCATCGCGCGATACTGCTCCTCCGCCTCGGACCAGCGTTTCAACTTGTCGAGCGATGTCGCAAGGTCGAAGACCGCGTTGAGCGTCGTGCGATGGGTCGGTCCGAGCGTCTCTCGGTCGATCTCTAGGCACAGCACCGAGAACGGAAGGGCGTCCTCCAATCGGCCAGCTTGCCTCAGGACGCTCGCGTGCGTGTAGAGACACGCGGCGGTGTAGGGGTGTCGCTCGCCGTAGAGCGCCCGATGAGCGGTGATCGCCTCTTCCGAGAGCGGAATGGCTTCCTCGAATTTGCGCTGTTTTGCGAGCAGTCCGGCAAGATTGGAGAGACTCAGTGCGACATCCGGATGCAACGCACCGAATAGCCGCTGGCGCATGTGCAGCGCCGCGCGGGACATCGCCTCGGCCTCCGTGAAGGTCGCTTCGTCGTTCCTGAGAACGAGTGACAATCGATCCATCGATGATGCGAGCGACGCCGAGTCGCGCCCCTCGGATCGCGCGAGGCGACGCTCGTAGACGGTTCGAAAGATCGCAGCCGCACCCTTCATGTCGTTGACTCGGAAGAGCACGCCCCCAACCGAGGAGAGGGAATCGATCGAGTCGTCACCGCCTGGATATATCGCGTCGAAGAGATCGTACGATTCCTGAAAGAGCGCTTTCGCTTCCTCGTAGCGCCCGATCGATTCGAGCACGGTGGCCAAGTCATGGGTCGTATGGGCCACCGCGTCCCGATTGTCTCCGGGAAGTGTGCGAGCAAGCTCAAGGGCGCGGCGTATCGCCTTCTCCGCCCGATCGAAGACCGCGAGCTCGTTGTACGCGCCAGCGATCGCCCGCAGCGCGCGAACGGCCACTGCAGGTTGATCGGCGAGTTGCGAATCGATCCGCTCCGCAGCCTTGTCCACGATCTCGCGGAGCAGCGTGGTATCGCGCCCGAGCGCAACCTTGGGAGCGATGCCGCTCAGCATGTCGCTGAGGAAGTCGCTTGCCTGGGTCGCCGTACGGGCATCGGTGACTGCGGTCGCCTCGGCCTTCATCGCTCTCGTCGCTTCTGCAACGGCCCGAATTTCAGCAGCCTTCGCGAGGTCGCGTTGCTGGCTCGCCTGCAGGAATCCGACGACCGCCAGCGCTGACCCGAAGAGGATCGCCATCGTCACGCCGAGGCCGGCGAAGACCGACACCCGATTGCGGCCGACGAACTTGCGCAGGCGATACGTGCGGCTCGCGGGCGCAGCGAGGATTGCCTCGCCCATCAGACTGCGCTGGACGTCCAGACCCAATCCGTTCGCTGTCTCGTAGCGACGGCGGCGGTCCTTCTCCAGCGACTTCATCACAATGATGTCGAGGTCACCGCGCACCATCGTGCTCAGACGCCTGGGTTCGGTGCGGCGTGACGCAGCGACCGCGACGATCGTGTCCGTCAGGCTGCTGAGACGGGCGCTGGGATTCGGCGGATCGACGTCGCGGATGATCCGCTGGACCTCCGCGAATGCCGCGGATCGCAGATCCTTGCCGACGAATGGAGTCGTTCCGGTGAGCAGTTCGTACAGAAGCACACCCAACGAATACACATCGCTGCGGGTATCGATGTCCGACGACCCCTCCGCCTGCTCGGGACTCATGTACTCGGGCGTACCGATCATGTGCCTGACTTCGGTGAAGATCGTCCGCTCGGCGTTGCGTGCGCTGGTGGCCTTGGCGATTCCGAAGTCGATCACCTTGGCGTACGGCCGATCGTCCTGGGTTGACACCAGAATGTTGCTGGGCTTGAGATCGCGGTGAATGACACCCTTTTGGTGGGCGTGCTGCACGGCCTGACAGACCTGCACAAAGAGCTCCAGCCGAGTTCGGATCGTCAGGGCGTGTCTGTCCGCGTACTGCGTGATAGGTTCGCCGCGCACCAACTCCATCACGAAGAACGGCCGACCCGTGGCCGTCGCTCCGGCGTCAAGCACTTTCGCTATGTTCGGATGTTCCATCAGCGCCAACGCCTGGCGCTCCTGCTCGAAGCGCCCGATGACCTGACGGGTATCCATCCCCCACTTGATGATCTTGAGCGCCACGAGGCGTTCGACGGGACGCTCCTGCTGGGCCTCGAACACCGCACCGAATCCGCCCTCGCCGATCTGCCTGAGGATGCGGTACGGGCCGATTCGACTGCCGACTCCCTCGCGAAGAAGCGCGTCATCACCAGGCTTCGGCGCTTCGAATGGCGCCGAGTCCACGGTCTGCGGTTCACCTTCGGCAGTGGGTGGGAGATCACTGCTCGCGGATGGACGATCGTCGGTATTCATACGCCTCGAGCCGCCTCCCACTGCATCAGCTTCCAACGATCGCCCGAGCGGTCAAGAGACACCAGCACACGTGCGGACGACTCCTTGCGAGGTCGCTCGGTGCATCGCACGGCACGCTCCGTCCTGCGTGCGACATCGCCGTGACCATCGTCGATGGGCGGCAAGAAACTCAACGGATTCCCCGTGTGCATGCCGGCGTGTGCCGCCTGCTTGGGAGTCGATGCCTGTGCCAGCAGCGATACAGGTTCATGGTGTTGAGGCATGGGTGCATCGGGATCATGACGACGCTTCGCGGGGCTCGCCACTGTGGTGACGGGGCGGCGTGACGGGGCCGGATGCCGCGGGTGATATTCGCCCTGGCGAAAGGCCCAATCCTCACCCACGGTGGCAGTGGCGCCCCCGGGGAGGGTGGCGACAGCAAGGATTTGACCGTTTCTCAGCGTTCGGAGCCAGCCAGACCGTTGCTCCCAGCCATCTCACGGGCTACATTCAGCGTCGTTCGGGGTTGTCATCCCGAACGAGGTTTGTGGGTCGGGTGACCTATCGCGGATCACCAACCAACGAATCCTCGCCGCTTCCTCCGAACACCACTCGTGGGTGGAGGGAACGGATGCCAACGACTCTCTTCGCGACGCGTGACCGTATCTCTATGCGGACTGTTCACACTTGCACAGCATGATGGCGCTTCCGCTCCTGCTGTCGCGCGTCCCGACTCAAAGGAATGTTCCGTGGCACGACACCGCCGGCGGCGCGGTGTCGGCGTGCCTACTTCGCGTCTCTTGATTGCCGCCACAAAAGGATCTCAGCCATCGCACTCCCGCCCCGTCGTCCACCCTTCCGCAGCGAGCCCATGGGGCCGCGCGTCAACGATCGCATCCGTATTACTCCGATCCGCCTCATCGATGAGAACGGAGAGATGGTGGGCATCGTCGAAACTGACGATGCCCGTCGTAAAGCGATCGAGTTGGGCATGGATCTGGTGGAGATCGCCGCCGATGTGCGGCCGCCCGTCTGTCGCATCATGGACTACGGGAAGTTCAAGTACGAGCAGTCGAAGAAGGACAAAGCCAACAAGGCGAAGAGCAAGGCTTCCGAAATGAAGGAAGTCCGGCTCGGCCGATCGATGAAGATCGGCGAGCACGACATCGCGATTCGCGTGGCCCAAGCCCGTCGATTCCTGATCGAGGGCCACAAGGTCCAGATCGTGCAGAACTTCAAGGGCCGTGAAGTGGCGCACCGCGACCGCGGCGACGTGCGCATGAAGGCGATCGTCAAGGAACTCAGTGATCTCGCCAAGCTTGAGATGATGCCGCGCATGAACGGACGTCGCCTCACGATGATCCTCGGCCCGGAGCGACAGAAGGTCGAAGCCTGGAAGAAGGCCCAGCGTGCCGCTGGCAAGCCCGAGTTGCCATCCGTCCCCGACATCATCGATGAGATCGATGATGATGATGACGACAGCGGCGAGGAATGAGCCGCGGCTGAGCTGAAGCCGCGACTCGCTCGCCTTCGAGAATGACCAGGGGCCCGTCGCACCGCGACGGGCCCCTTTCTTTCGCCATGCACCAAGCAGCATCGCGCGATCGGCGGCGTTGACGTCAAGCAAGAAGCACACCCGATGCCGAAGGCCTTCAAATTCTCTCCTCCGATGCGGGATACTTGAACGACCTTCAACTGCGTACCCAATCAGACCGCGTGACCGACGAGATTTCCGTTTGGACATCCCCGGTACTCCTCCGTTCCGCCGAATCGGCGACGATTCCTCCATGCACAGCATGCACATCTCGCACCCCGCCTTGCGCTCTTTCGACACCAAGCGAGACGACACCGCCGTCCGCCGCATCCTCGCTCTCAGTTTCGGGGGCACGACCGACGGCGTCGGCGCGTATCTCGACCTCGTGGGCGCCGAACACATGCGAGTGCTTGACGAGGGGGCGACTCCAGCGACAACGTGTCTCGCGCGCATCGCGATGGGACACTACTTCGGAGGACGAGTGGTGCCGAGTGTGGGTATCGCGGCGGTGGGCGTCGCGCCCGAGTCCCGCGGCGGCAAGCGAGCCTTGTCGCTCATGCAAGCCTGCGTGCGCGAGGTCGCTGACGCAGGCGTCCCGTTGCTATCGCTGTATGCATCAACCCAATCGCTCTATCGACAGGTCGGATTCGAACAAGCCGGTTCGAAGTTCGAGACTCGGGTCCCGCTGCGGCAACTGACCGAAGGCACACGCGACCTTCCGATCGAGCCAGTCGAGACAATCGATGCAAGCGGCCACCTGAATCCGCGCCTGGTCTCGTGCTACCAAACCTACGCATCGTGTTTCCAGGGCTTCGTCGATCGCTCGCCCTTCTTCTGGAAGCGCATCCAGCAGAATCGTGACCAAGCATTTCACGGTTTCGCGGTGGTTCCCGACGGACCTGGCACCGCGGTCGAGGGATACGTCTTTCTTGGCCAGACACGCAGCGCCGGCGGACGCCACGACGTCACGCTCTCCGACTGCGCGTTCACAACGGTCCGCGCCGGTCGTCGAATCCTGGGGCTCCTTCGCGATTTCACCTCGATGGGCCTGACCCTGAGCTTCGCGGGCGGCCCCTGCCATCCGCTGGTGACGTTGATGCCACAGCAGTGGATCGAGATGTCGCTTCGCGACTACTGGATGATTCGGATTGCCGACATCGCCAAGGCGATCGCGGCTCGCGGCTACTCGGCGTCCGTGCGTTGCGAAGTCGTGCTGGGTCTCACAGATCCGCTCCTGCACGGGAATCGTGGCGCCTGGCGCGTTCGCGTGCGTGACGGCGTCGGGGAGGCGATCCGCTGCGACGAGTCGCCGACGTTTCGTTGCGACATCCGCAGCTTTGCCGCGATCTTCAGCGGCTTTCTCTCGCCGGCGCAGGCGATCCTTCTCGGCATGGCCGAAGGCGACGACGCGACGGCGGCGGCCCTCGCCGCGCCCTTTGCCGGGACCGCGCCGTGGATGCCGGACCACTTCTGACGGAGCGATCCGGACGCGGACGGGGTCCGCCGAAACATCCCCCTTGACTTTTATGCAGGGCGCTGCATAATAATCCACAGCATGAAGGACCGTCGTCAGCAAGTCATCCGTCGGCTCGTCTTGGGCCAGACTGTCTCCAACCAGCACGAACTGCAGGATCTGCTCCGGGCCGAAGGGTTCGAGGCGACCCAGGCAACCTTGTCTCGCGACTTGGCGGATCTGGGTGTCCTCAAGGGACCGGACGGCTACCGCCTTCCCGGAAGTCCCGAGCGAACGGCTCCGTCGCCATCACGTCTGGAGCAGGCACTCCGCCGCGAACTGCTCTTCATCACGGCTGGAGGAACGACGGTCGTGATTCGTACTCCGACCGGTCACGGCAACGCCCTCGCTGTCGAACTCGACGCGGCTCGACTGCCCGGCGCGCTCGGCACGATCGCCGGAGACGACACCATCTTCCTTGCTGCGACGGGCCCGGCAGCGGCTCGGCGACTCGCGACGCAACTCGCTCGTCTCGCCGGACTCGACGGCGCACACGCTCGATCTCATGCGACGCATGCCACGCATGCCACGCATGGCAAAGCATCGGTTCACTCGGGGACTGCGAACGGTGTGAGTCCGACAAGTCGTGGCAGTAGTCGCCGCGGCAACGCCTGAGCCAGTATTCAGGTCGAATCGCGTCCTTCGTGTTTCGTTGTGTCTCTCCAGAGGTTCTGTCGTTGACCAAACGTGTCGTCATCATCGGTGCCAGCGGATACGCGGGGGCCGAGCTGGTCGGATTGCTCGCCTCCCATCCTGAGGTTGAGATTGTCGGCCTTCGCGGTTCGAGCCGTCGTCGGGACGAGCCCGCCGCGCGATTCAGCGATCTCTTTCCGCGCTTCCGCGGCGTCGTCGATCTGGAGATTCTGCCGCTCGATGCGGACGAACTCTTCGGCCTCGATCCCGATGCCGTGTTCCTCGCCACACCGCACGAGTTGAGTCATGACCTCGCGCCCGCACTCATCGCCCGCAGCATCGTGACCTTCGATCTCTCGGCGGCGTTTCGACTGCCCGACGCTTCGCTCTACCCACGCCACTACGGGTTTGCACACGAGCAGCCGACGCTGCTCGCGTCGGCCGCGTACGGTCTGCCCGAGCTGTTTCTCGACCGCATCGTCGCATCCGATCTGATCGCGGTGCCCGGCTGCTACCCGACGTCGGCGATCCTTCCGCTCCGTCCACTGGTGGATGCGGGACTATTGCGAAGCGATCGCGAGATCCTCATCGACTCGACCAGCGGCGTGAGCGGCGCTGGCCGGAAGGCCGAGACGAAAAGTCTCTTCTGCGAGGTGAGCCTACAGGCCTACGGCGTGTTCACACATCGACACCGGCCGGAGATCGCCACCTATGTCACGCGCCCGATCTCTTTCACGCCGCATCTGGGGGCGTACGACCGCGGCATTCTCTCGACTATCCACGCGTGGCTTGTGCCCGGCGCAGACGAGCGTTTGGTGCGAACAACTTTGGCGGCGCGCTACGAAGGCCAGCCCTTCGTGCGACTCCTCGCGCCGAACCAGTGGCCGTCGGTTGCGGCAGTCGAGCGCACGAACTATTGCGACATCGGTCTGGCCGTCGAAGGAGATCATCTCCTCATCGAGAGCTCGATCGACAACCTCGTCAAGGGTGCCGCTGGACAGGCGGTGCAGTGCTTCAACGCTCGATTCGGATTCCCGCAAACCCTGTCACTGTTGGCAAGCGGCGCCCGTGCCGGAAAGGAGTCGACGGCGTGGCTGACATGAAGAACATGAAGAACATGAAGAACATGCATGGCAATCAGAACACCATGCGCCCGCTTGTCATCAAAGTCGGCGGCGCAATGCTCGACGAACCGGGAAAGCATCTCGCGACGATCAACGGCATCGTCGATCTGCACCGTGAGGCGCGATCGCGCGGCAGCGGTGTCGTCCTGGTGCACGGCGGCGGCGCTGCGGTTGATCGGCACCTCGCACGACTCGGCATCGTCACCGAGCGCATCGATGGCATTCGCGTGACGCCGCCGGACGTGGTCGAAGAAATCGTTGGTGTGTTGGCGGGGCGCGTGAACACCCGCCTGCTCGGCTTGCTGTCCGCCGCTGGTGCCCAGCCAGTCGGGCTGTCGCTTGGCGATGGCGGGCTCTGCTCTTGTCGCAAGGCGACGCGCTACCCGTTTGATCCCGGTTCCGTCGGCGAGATCGTCAGCGGCGACGCGACGGTGCTCCGCACGCTGATCGGTGGCGGATTCCTTCCGGTCATCAGCTCCATTGGCCTCGACGAACTCGGGGGTTTCTTGAACGTGAACGCCGACGACGCTGCGGCCGCAATCGCCCGCATCGCTCACGGAAGCGAACTCGTCCTGCTCACCGATGTCGCCGGCGTCCTTGATGCGGAGGGGGCGGTGATCCCCTCACTGGACCGCGAGGGCATTGACCGCCTGATCGCCGAAGGCACCATCAGCGGTGGCATGATCGCCAAGGTCCGCGGAGCACTCGACGCTGCTGAGCGGGCGGGCGTTCCGGTCACCATCGCATCGTGGAAAGACCCGATGTCGGTGCGAGCGGGCAGAGGCGACGTGACGGGCTCGCCCGCGAACGGCCCGGCCCTCTGCACTCGCATCGACGTCACACTCGTAGCCAACGTCCGCTGAACTTTCCGCCGGTGTGATACGAGCGGATCCCATTCCGCCCGTCTCTATTTTCGTTTCCGTTGCGGCCGCGTCTCTAAACGGGCCCACCCGAGCTCGATGATGAAGCAATCGACCATGTCCCCTTCTCCGACCGCACGCGCCGCACTCCGGGGTCGAAGCGTGCTGACACTTGCCGACCTCCGAAGCGAAGAGATCCGCACGGTGCTGGATCTCGCTGCGACGCTCAAGCGCGACTACGCGCCGTGGCGAGCTGCGCTCTCGCAACGTTCGGCGGTGCTGCTTTTCGAGAAGCCGTCGCTGCGGACCCGGGTGAGTTTCGAGATCGGTATCGCGAAGCTCGGCGGCACGGCGGTCTATCTCGACCACCAGAACAGTCCGATCGGACAGCGTGAAACGACCGCTGACTACGGGCGCAATCTCGAACGCTGGGCCGACTCCATCGTCGCCCGCGTTCATCATCACGCGACGCTCGAGGCCCTCGCCACCTCGACGAACGTGCCGGTGATCAACGCTCTCAGCGATCTCGCCCACCCCTGCCAGGCCCTGGCCGATGCGCTCACACTCGAGGAACACCACGTCCCCCTCGCGACCGCCAGACTGGCGTTCGTCGGCGACGGCAACAACGTCTGCCAATCGCTCATGGAACTGACAGCGCTCATGGGCGGCTCGATCGCGGTGGTGACGCCCAAAGGCTTCGAACCCTGCTCGAAGGTGCTGGCGAAGTGCCGAACCATTGCCACCGCGACCGGTGCGACGATCGAAGTCGGACATGACATCGCGATGCTGCGCGGTGCTCACGCGGTGTACACCGATGCGTGGATCTCCATGGGCCAGCAGAACGACGCAAGCAAGCTTGCGGCGATGCGAGCCTTACAGGTCACGCCTGAAGTTATGGCAACGGCTGGTCCGAACGCACTCTTCATGCACTGCCTGCCAGCGCACCGCGGCGAAGAAGTCGTCGACGCGGTCATCGACAGCAAGCACTCCGTCGTCTTCGATCAGGCCGAGAATCGCATGCACGCGCAGAACGCACTGCTCCTGCTCGTTCTTGGCGCAGCATCGAACTGACATCAACGCCACGAAACCGACACACCCACTTCACGAAAGAAATACCCCATGGCACACACTCCCGAACGCTCGCCGAAGAAGATCGCCGTCGCCTACTCCGGTGGACTCGACACCTCCGTCATCATGCCCTGGCTCAAAGAGCGCTACGGCTGCGAAGTTGTTGCTGTTGTCGCCGACGTTGGTCAGGGCGCTCAGGAACTTGAAGGCATCGAGGCGAAGGCCAAGAAGACCGGTGCCTCAATGTGCGTCATCAAGGATCTGCGCAAGCAATTCCTCGAGGAGTTCGTCTGGCCGATGGTGATCTCGGGCGCCGTCTACGAAGGCAAGTATCTGCTCGGGACTTCCATCGCCCGTCCGATCATCGCCCGTGCCCAGGTGGAAGTTGCGCTCAAAACCGGCTGCGATGCTGTGGCCCACGGCTGCACCGGCAAGGGGAACGATCAGGTTCGATTCGAGTCCACCTACGCGGCGCTTGCCCCGCATCTGCAGGTCATCGCCCCATGGCGCATGTGGGACCTCAAGAGCCGCGAGCAGTTGCTCGGGTATCTCAAGGTTCGCAGCATTCCCTGCGCCGCCAGCGCCGAGAAGATCTACTCCCGAGACGCCAATCTCTGGCACATCTCGCACGAAGGCGGTGAGCTTGAGGATCCGTGGAATGCTCCTCCGGAAGATGTCTGGATGCGCAGTGTTTCGCCACTCTCCGCGCCGGACAAGCCAGAAGACGTGATGATCTCCTTTGAGCAAGGTCGACCGGTCGCGATCGACGGCAAGAAGTTGGATCCCGTGGCTCTGGTCGAGCGCCTCAACGCGCTTGGCGGCAAGCATGGTGTCGGCCGCATCGACATCGTCGAGAATCGCCTCGTCGGCATGAAGAGCCGCGGCTGCTACGAGACGCCGGGCGGAACAATCATCACGGCGGCGGCCCGCGGACTCGAGGAGCTGGTGCTCGATCGCACCACGCTGCACTTCCGTGAGAAGCTGTCCCACGACTTCGCGGAGATGATCTACGAAGGCAGTTGGTTCACGCCCCTGCGCGAGGCGATCTGGTCGGCGTTCGCGTCGATCGCCAAGGTGATGACCGGCGATGTCGTCGTTCGCCTGCACAAGGGCAGCGCCGTCGTCGTCAAGCGTCGCAGCAAGCATTCGCTGTACAGCGAGAGCTTTGCCACCTTCGGTGCCGACGAGGTGTATGACCAATCGCACGCCGGAGGTTTCATCCGTCTGCACTCGCTTCCGTCGCGGATTCGGGCTCTGAAGGAACGGCACAACCTCGATCAAGTCTCTGGCAAGTCGTCGCACAAGGAACTGAAGCCCAGCCTGAAGAAGTCGACTGCCAAGCCCGCACAGAAGACGGCCGCCAAGTCGTCGAAGTCGAAAGTCTCCTGACCATGACCCAAGCACCCGCGCCCTCCTCGTCGACCACCTCTACTGCCCTGTGGGCAGGTCGGCTCGACGGCAAGGCAGATGACCTCTTTCGTCAGTTCAACGATTCGCTGGTGTTCGATCGCACGCTCGTGCGCGAAGACATCGAAGGGTCGATCGCGTGGGCCAAAGCGATCGAGCGAGCCGGTGTCCTCACAACGGACGAACGGCGTGCGGTCATCGCTGCGCTCAAGGACATCCTGTCGGCCGTCATGGTGGATCCGTCGCTGATCGCCAACGCCGCCGACGAGGACGTCCACAGTTGGGTGGAGCGGGAGCTCATCGCTCGGATCGGTGAACTCGGCAAGAAGCTGCACACCGGCCGCAGCCGCAACGATCAGGTCGCCACCGACCTGCGGTTGTGGACTGCGCGCGAACTCCAGATGCGGCGGGCCGAACTCAAGCGCCTCATGCAGGCGCTGCTTGCACTCGCCGAGCGGGAGAAGCACACCGTGCTTCCGGGCTACACGCACTTGCAGCGGGCCCAACCGCTGCTATTCGCGCATTGGTGCCTTGCTTACGTCGAGATGCTGCGCCGCGACAGCGATCGACTGCGCGATTGCCTTGATCGCGTGCGCATCTCGCCGCTCGGCTCGGGGGCGCTCGCCGGTACCGCCTATCCGATCGATCGCGACGCTCTGGCAGCCGACCTCGGTTTCACCGCCGCCACCGCCAACTCTCTTGACGCGGTCAGCGACCGTGATTTCGTGATCGAGACCCTTTCAGCGTCGGCGATCTGCGCCGTGCATCTCTCGCGACTTGCCGAAGACATGATCTTCTACGCGACGAGCGAAGCAGGATTCATCGAGTTGCCCGATGCGTTCACCAGCGGCAGTTCGCTGATGCCGCAGAAGAAGAATCCTGACGCTCTCGAACTCATTCGCGGGAAGACCGGTCGCCAGATCGGCAATCTCGTGACGATGCTCGTGACGCTGAAGGGATTGCCACTGGCTTACAACAAGGACATGCAGGAGGACAAGGAGCCGCTCTTTGACGCCATGGAACAGCTCTCGCTGTGCCTTCGCGTGCTTCCGCCGATGCTCCTCGGCACCAAGGTCAATCGCGAGCGCACCTTGGCGGCAGCGCTCGGTGGCTATTCCAACGCCACGGATCTTGCGGACTATCTCGTGCGCCAG
The DNA here is from genome assembly GCA_038318935.1 of Phycisphaerales bacterium. GTDB lineage: Bacteria > Planctomycetota > Phycisphaerae > Phycisphaerales > SM1A02 > JAEUIT01. The sequence continues at coordinate 7,441 of JBBQCR010000004.1, read as the reverse complement.
GGCGTGCCGTTCCGCGAGGCGCATCATCAGGTCGGTCGCATCGTGCGCGACGCGATCGTGGATCAGAAGAATCTCGATCAGCTTTCGGTCGAGACCTTTCAGGTGCATGCCCCGAAGGTCTCCAAGGACGTCTACACCGATCTCACGATCGGGGCATCGCTCGGCCGGCGTTCGGTCGAGGGTGGCACCGCGCCGAGTTCCGTTGAAAGCGCCATCGAGCGCGTTCGTCGCATGCTGCGGGAGCGTGCCGAAGGCTCTGCCGACGGAGAAGTCGAACTCCGTCAGGCCCGTATGGATGATCTCGACGACATCTGCAGGCTTGTCGATCACTGGGCGGTTAAGGGAGAGAACCTGCCGCGCAGCCGCGAAGACATCATGAAAGCGATCCTCGACTTCGGCGTCGCGGTGCTTGACGGTAAAGTGATCGGATGCGCTGCGCTGTGGATCTACACCCCGCAACTTGCGGAGATTCGTTCGCTCGGCATCGACGAGGCATTCCACGGTCGCGGAATCGGTCAGGAGATCGTCGGCTACTTCCTTGATCTGGCCCGCGACCTGCACATCCCGAAGGTGTTCGTTCTGACCCGAGCTCCCGCGTTCTTCGAGAAGAGCGGCTTCAAGACCGTCTCCATCAACAGTCTGCCTGAAAAGGTTCTCAAGGACTGCGCCAACTGTCCCAAGAACACCTGTTGCGACGAGACGGCGATGGTGCTTGAGACCGGCGCGAGTATGAAGTCGAACGATCTGCCGCGGGCCATCGTGGACGGCCAGCGATGAGTACGACCGCCGAAATCGCCTCGGAAATTTCCGCGCATGGGCTCGAGGCGCTCGAGCGCACGCGAACCCATCCGCTTCATCGCTTTCCGATTGGCTTCACCGGCGCGACCGCATCGGCGGCGATCAAGAAGCCGGGACGCCAGGACATGGCCCTGATTGCCTGTCCCGACGGCGCGACGGCTGCGGCGATGTTCACCCGCAATCTCGTCTGCGCCGCGCCGCTGCATGTGTCGAAGCAGCACATCAAGACGAGCCGAGGGCATTGCAGCGCCGTCCTCATCAATTCCGGCTGCGCCAATGCAGCAACCGGCGCGGAGGGTTTGTCACGAGCGCTTGAGTGCGCCGACGCAGTGGCTCGCGAACTTGCGGTCGCCATCGAGTCGGTGCTGATCAACTCGACGGGTGTGATTGGCGTGCAGTTGCCGATCGAGCGCATGCTGCCGCAGATCCCGTCGCTCGTCGAGTCGCTGGCCGGAGGTCAGCTCCTGCCGGTCGCTCAGGCGATCATGACGACCGATACTTATCCAAAGACCGCGGCGGTCGAAGTCGTACACGAAGGTCGCCGTTGCCTCGTCGTCGGTATGGCCAAGGGGGCGGGCATGATTCACCCCGACATGAGTCCACCGCAGGCGACCATGATTTCGGTGCTGATGACGGACGCCGACATCGAACCCGTCTCGCTGCAAGGCATGCTGCAACGGTCGGTCGACGCGAGCTTCCATCGTATCTCGATCGACGGCGATACTTCCACCAACGACAGCGTCTTCGCGCTGGCCAGCGGCAAGTCCGGCGAGTTTCCGGAGTCGCTCCTATCGGAGGCGTTTCGCACCGTCGCCAAGGAACTCTCGCTCTTGGTGGTGCGCGATGGCGAGGGCTTCGAGCGCGGCATTGATGTCCGCGTCACTGGAGCCCCGACGGAGGACGATGCACTTCAGGTCGCGAAAACGATTGCGATGAGTCTTCTCGTGCGCTGCGCCGTCACCGGTGGCGATCCCAACTGGGGTCGCATCCTCGCTGCAGCCGGGCGCAGCGGCGTGGCGCTCGATCTTGAGTCGTTGCGCCTGACCGTCGGAGGCGTCGCACTCTTTGAGAACGGCGCACCCGCCAACACGCCACTCAGCGAACGGGAGCGCGTCTTCCGCCAGCCGCTGGTCGAGATCCGACTCGATCTCGGTCGCGGTCACGCGAGCGACGAGTTCTTTTCCTGTGGACTCACCGAGTCCTACGTTCGCTTGAACGCCGACTACACGACCTGATCAGGATCAGCGCACAATTTGGCGCATAATTTGGCGCATCACTCAACGAGTGATTCCTCGCATGCGCCGCCAGTCGAAGACATTCGTGGGTCGCACGCAGCACGGCACTTCGCCGCCACCGGCGCTGTCCTGCGGCGGTGACGCGAAGGTGAGCGGGAAGATGATGAAGTCGTCGTGCACCTGATTGACCGGGATGCCACCCATCGCGATGCAAGCCTGGTTCAGTTCGATCAGGTGTGCCCGAGAGAGTTGCAACTCGTGTTCGTTCGGGTGCGAGGTCGAGCCCGCCGGAAAGTCGACGCCGGGAGTCTTCGTCATCTCGATGTGCGTGCCCATCACCCAGCAGACCTGCTTGTCCGCGGTGAAATCGACGAGCCGCTGGATGCTGGCCTTGTATTGCAACCAGTTGCTGATGTACAGCCGCCCGGGATAGAGCGTGTCACCGGTGAGGAGGAAGCCCGTCTCCTGGTCGTAGAAGGCGATGTGGGTTGTGTGGTGGCCGGGGATCGGGATGACTTGGACCACGCGACCGCCAAGGTCGTAGTTCACGATGTCCGTCGGCCAGTTGACGATGCCGAAGAACGTCTTGACCGCCGACTGTGAGGTGCCGACGAGCGTGGTGTTGGGTTTGTTTGCGAACTGCGCGTCGTTGAAGATGTGATCCCCGTGAGCGTGGGAGTGGGCAACGATCAATTGAATCGAGGCCTGTCCGTGCTCCACGAGCCAAGCGTCAATGACTCCCTTGACGGTCGTGTACAACGCGATGCTGGAGGCGCCGGTGTCTTCCATCAACACCTTGGTCTCGCCGAAGAGCAGATAGACGAACGGACCCTCGAAGTTGGTGCACAGCGACTGCCGCAGGATGTACGTGTTCTCGTTGTAGCGATGCACCTGAATCTGGGGATCGGCGAGGCAATTCGGCGCACCGGAAATCCACTCGTCCGGAAACATGCCGGCCGCGGCGTTCACCGTGCCCCAGTTGGCCAACAAGTATCCGAGATCGACAGCGTCGACGATGTCGTCGGAGTTGATGTCAGCCAGCGGCGCCGTGCTGCCCCAGGCACCAAGGAGGATGGCGAGATCCGCGCTGTCGACTTCGCCGTCCTCGTTGAAGTCACCAATCCCGCATGTTGCCGACGCAGGCTGGCTCGTGGCCAGCGTGGCCAGCGCGATGAGAGCAACCACCACAAACCGGCCTGTGATCGAGCGGATCTTCTGCAGCATGGCTATCTCCTGAGATGGCTGCACGGTACCTCATTGCGGCCATGCGTCCCACAGCAATGTGCTGCTTCGGCATCATTCGACTCGCCACGCGCTCACGATGAGCACGTCGTCGGTCGGCTCCCCGCCCCGGTAGCGCCGAACCGCATCGAGGGTCGCCGGGGCGATGCGATCGGAACCCCCGACCAAAGCCTCGCGGGCGATCTGCCGAAAGCGATCATGGCCGAAGAACACCCCGTCGACCGCCGCCGCCTCGTGCACGCCATCGGTGCACGCGACGATCGTCTCGCGGCTCCCGAACGGGATCTCGGTCTCGCCAGGCTCGTACCCGTGCTCGTCGAACACGCCCAGCAGCGTCGACGTCGAGAGCAGTTCGTCGATCTTCCCGTGCTCACGCAGGAGGAGAGCAGCAGGATGCCCGGCACTGGCCCATCGCAGCATGCCGTCCATCGCCGGAATCTCGATCGCGATGGCGCTCGCGAAGACCGCCTGACCGGCGAGCGTGCGATGCACGTATCGGTTCAGCATGCCAAGCACCGCACCGGGGCGGGCGTCCGGGCGATTCTCAAGAAACCTCTCCAACTCGACATGCATGCGATTCGCCGCGAGCGCCGACGCCACACCGTGTCCGGCGACGTCGACGAGAACGACGAGAACCGACTCGTCCTGGCGACGTCGCACGAAGAGATAGTCACCTCCGATGTCGCGCATCGGTTCGTACGAGAAGTTCATGCGCACAGCGCCGTCGCGGATCGGCGAAGGGAGCAATGCCTCGTGCACGCGCCTCGCTCCCGCGAGATCGTCACGGATGTCACCAAGCTGCGTGCGCAACCACTTCCAACGGAATCGGTCGACAAACTGCCGGTACCGCCACGTACTCCAGAGAATGCCCGGAAGTCCGGCGAGTGGCCACGCGGCGAGCATCATCAACTTCGCCGGCATCGGACCTTGCAACCATCCGAAGAGGAGGGCGCAGAAGACCGCCGTGATCGGGATCAGGGGAATGATCGCTTCGCGAGGCGAGAGCGAGACGAAGATGGATGCGAGGAGGTGCAGGATGAGCACCATGGTCGTTGCAGTCGAGCCGGCGATGAAGATCGCTTCCCACGGAGCCGCGTTTGGATTCAGACTTACCTGCGCGCTCCAGAGTGTCATCGCTCCGATGACCGTGATCGAACAGACAACTATCAGGAGCCATCGGAAGAGCGACATGATGCGCGCTCGCGGACCGGCGCTTCGCCAGAAACTCACGAGGAAGGTGAGATAGATGCTGATCAGAAAGCCATCGAAGATGGGGTCGACGATGGTGATCAGCTCTTCGCCGGTATCGCCCCATTCGCCCTGCAATGCGAGCACGAGGTCGAGGACGAATGCCGGCAGAAGAATTCCGAGGATCAGCAGGCAATAGACCATCGCCCGCTTCCGCTGGAAGCGCGTCAGCTCTTCATCAAATCGTCTGGCCGCATCGCTGCCCAACTCGGAACTGAGCTCTGAGGAGTGCCCCGCAGCGATCGCCACGTCACTGTCCGAATGGTCGTTTGCCCAGCGCCGTCGGTCGACGGGACCGTCGCCGGGTCCGTGGTCGAAGGGTTCCTTCGGAGATCGCGCGTTGGGCATCGGCGGATCGTGCCAGCCCGTCGCTGTCGCGTCCAGCCCGATGCGGAAGTGATCGACGTTGGCGGTTATACAGATCGTGATTGACTGCCGTGCTCAAGCGCTTCGCAGTATGCCGGATTCTCCAGAGCGAGTGTGCGCCCGGAGGGCGCTACGGAGCGCCACAATTTGCATTACGCTGCCTCCTCGACTCCGGAGATTCCGCCCATGTTCCGCTCTTTCGCTTTCGTCACGACTCTCACGCTGCTCTCGCCCCTCTGCGGTTGCCAGGGCGGAGCCAATCCGTTCGCGGCCTTTGATCCACAGGCCCAAGCGATGGCCGCGCTGTCCGAACAGGCGAAGACCGCGGCGAAGGGTTATCTCACGGGACTGAACGGTGTGGTCGCCACCGTCGCGGACGCGAAGGACTTCTCATCCGCGATCAGCGCGGTCGAGAAGCTCACCCCCTATTTCAACGACATGTCGACCTATCTTCCCAAGCTCCAGAGCCTCGACGCGAAGGACCTTGAGAATGTTCGAGTCGCTTTCGGCCCCGAGCTGAAGAAGAGCGAGGCCGATTTCAAGGCCCAACTCGAACGGCTTACCGGAAGCGGCACCATCGGTTCGGTGTTGAAGCCGGTGCTTGAGCAGGTCAAGATCTTCCAGTGACCGTCGAGTTCCGGACGCCGCATCGCAGTGCGACGGATTCTCCAGAGCGAGTGTGCGCCCGAAGGGCGCTCCGGAGCGCCAGAACCAGTCTCAGAACTGCCTGAGGAATCGCGCGTCGTTTTCGAACAGCCAGCGGATGTCGGCGATGCCGTAGCGCCGCATGGCGATGCGCTCGATGCCGAGACCGAACGCGTACCCAGTCCAGAGTTCGGGATCGATGCCCACGGCGTGCAGCACGTTGGGATCGACCATGCCGCAACCGCCGAGCTCCACCCATTGGAGCTGACCGCGGATGCGCATCTTCATGTCGAATTCGGCACTTGGTTCGGTGAAGGGGAAGAAGCTCGGGCGCAAGCGCACTTCCGCATCGGCTCCGAAGTACGCGCGAGCGAACTGCAGGAGCGCGGTCTTGAGATCGACCATCGACACATTGCGATCGATGCACAGCCCTTCGATCTGATGGAACATCGAGAAGTGCGTGGCGTCGTGGGCATCGGGGCGATACACGCGTCCGGTTGCGACCACCTTCAGTGGCGGCTTCTGCGACTCCATGGCGCGAATCTGCACCGTTGAGGTCTGCGTCCGCAGCAGCAGTCGCTCGCCCCACGTGCCGCCGAGATAGAAGTTGTCGCGCGGATCACGAGCGGGATGACCGGCCGGGATGTTGAGGGCGTTGAAGTTGTGCCATTCGTCCTCAAGCTCCGGCCCTTGGGCGATCGCTAATCCCATGCGGGCGAAGAAATCGGTGATCTCGTCGATGGTGGGGGAGAGTACGTGACGTCGGCCCGGGCCGACGGGAATCCCCGGTTCGGTGAGGTCGACCATCGGACCGCTCGACGCATGCGCCGCGATGCCGCCCTTCTTCTCCTCGAACGCCGACTCCAGCGCGACCTTGACCTCGTTCAGACGCTTACCGACAGCAGGCTTCTCTTCCTTCGACACATCCTTCAGTCCGCTCATGGTGGTCTTCAGTTTGCCGTTGGCGCCGATGTAGGCAATGCGCCACGCTTCGAGTCTGTCCGGATCACGGACGGCGGCGAGTTCGGTGAGTGCAGCCTCTTCGAGCGAATTGAGCGCGTCGAGCATTTCGTCATGGTAACGGGTGCGAGGGGCAGATCAATGTTCTTGGGTGCTTCAGACATTCGTGTGGGCAACCGACCGCCCCGGATACAGATCGAGGCCACTCAAGTGGAACATGATCGCGTTCCGGAAACGCTCACGGTACCGGTAGCCGCACGCTCGTGACTTCACACGATGGATCTTCGCGTATGAGGTCTGGGTCTCGCATCCGCGCACCATACTCGTGGAGCGAAGGGCTCATGGGACTCATGCTGGCAGCGGTATGATCGAGCCGAACGAAGCGATACGACCTCTCCCCAAGCACACCCGATCGCGAGCTCGCCAGAGCCCGAGCGGAGCTGCCCGAAAGCTAGACTTCCTTTGGCATCCGCCCACACGAAACCCGGAAGACCCCTGTTTGTTTTGGCTTTTGCAGCCGTTTGTTCTGGGAAAGGTTTCGTTCGCTGGTGAAGTCGCGGGCCGCCTCTTGCGAAGCGGCCCGCGGGTTTCACAATCGAACTACTGGCTCCCGTGTTTCGTGGCCCTGACTTGCGCCATGACCTGAGACAGGTTCCAGCTCTCCGGAGTCTGAAGGGGTGGGAACGCATTGTAGCTATCGAGTTCCTTGAGCCACAGCAACTGGCCGAGGGGCAGGATTTTCCAGTCGTATAAATACGCCGTACTCGGCGCGGCGAGCGAACCCATCGCCCAGCCGCCAGCCTTTTTATTGTCGCCCCAAGTCGACTCGAAGGGATCGCGCTTGAGGTTGACGACGCCGGCCATGAACTGGGACTTGGGTCCATCCAGGAAGCCAAAGGCGCTTTCGTCCGCGATCGCGAAAATCAGCTTCCAGTTTTTGTAGCGCA
>JBBQCR010000003.1:0-27265 GCA_038318935.1 Phycisphaerales bacterium | reverse complement strand
CACCGCCGACTCTATCATCCTCTAATTGACGCACACGGCCGGCCGATTCCTCGGACGCATGGCACTGACCAACGCGACGCCCCTCGACTCCGCCAGCGGGCGACTGCGAGCAGACGCGATCGCGGTCCTCATCCAACTCGGCGAAGCACGGCCGGTCGCACTGGCGCTCGTCGAACGTGTGTTGACCGCAGATCCCACGATCGATTCCGCCGATGACCTGATCACCTCGTCGCTTCGGCTCAAGGACCTGGGCTAGAACACTGGGGCCCAAACACTGGGGCCAGTCGCCCGATATCACCCTCGCGAGACTTCACGTCGCATGCGTTACGCAATGATCATGGCCGGAGGATCCGGTACTCGACTGTGGCCGATGAGCCGCGAGGCCCGTCCCAAGCAATTGATTCCCTTCTCGGGCGGAAGCTGGGGAGGCAAGTCGCTGCTGGAACTCGCAGCGGGGCGGCTTGATGGTGTCGTCCCCGCGACGCAGCGGATGATCTGCACCAACGAAAGCTATCGGGCACCGATCCGCAGTTCGCTCCCAAGTTTCAGCGACGAGCACATCCTCGGCGAGCCCATGGGGCGCGACACACTGAACGCCGTTGGCTTCACCGCTGCGGTCTTGCACAAGCGAGATCCGCAGGCGATTTTCGCGGTGCTCACGGCCGATCACCTGATCGAGCCGCAGGACGAATTCGCGCGACGGCTGGACGTCGGCTTCACACTCGTCGAACGCGATGCATCGCGCCTGGTGACATTCGGCATCACCCCGACATTTCCGGCGACGGGCTACGGATATGTCGAGCGCGGCGAACCGATCGACGGTTTTCTCAACACGTATCTCGCAAAGCGCTTCGTCGAGAAGCCCGACCGCGAACGCGCGGAGGCATACCTCGCGACCGGTCACTTCAGTTGGAACAGCGGCATGTTTGTCTTCAGCGCTGCCAAGGTCTTGGAAGCGATTCGCTGGTATCGACCCGAGACCGCCGACACGCTCGCCAAGATCGCCGACGCGTGGGACACACCGCGCCGCAAGGCCACGCTTGATGCGCTCTATCCGACGCTCTTCAAGATCAGCGTCGACTTCGGGCTGATGGAACCTGCAAGCCGCGACGAGCGACTGTCGATTTGCGTCGTGCCGATGGCGGTCCAGTGGATGGACGTTGGCAGTTGGCCGACCTACGCAGCGACATTGCCGCCGGATGCCGACGGCAATCGACACAGTGCCCAATGGTCGGGCGAGTCGACGCATCGATGCTTGGTGGTCAGCGACGATCCCAACCACGTGGTCACGACGATCGGCTGCGAAGATCTCATCGTCGTGCACACCAAAGATGCAACGCTCGTCTGCCGCGCTGATCAGGCCGAGCGGGTGAAGGCGATGGCTGGTGTGGTGCCGGAGCGGTATCGCTAGCCCATGCGCTACCTCGCCATCGACCTCGGTGCCAAGCGGACCGGACTCGCGTCCGGCGACTCGATCATCGGCCTCGTGCAGCCGCTGAAGGTGCTCGATGTTCCGCAAGGCGATCGGCTGATCGAAGCCCTGGCCAAGGCCATCGACGACATCGGACCGAACCGAGTGGTGGTCGGCCTGCCGATCAACATGGACGGCTCCGAAGGGCCTGCGTCACGTTCGGTGCGAGCAATCGGAGCATTGCTCGAAGCCCGCACCAAAGTCCCGGTCGATTACCAGGACGAACGATTGACGAGCTTCGCCGCCGAGAGTCACCTCGATCGCAGCGGCCGCACGCACAAGGAGAAGAAGGAGATCCGCGACGCGCTGGCCGCCGCTGAGATCTTGCGCGATTACCTGCGACGGATCGCTCAGGAGGCGGCTCCGCCAGCCGATGAAGAGTTGTCGGACGGCGCTTCGATCCCCAACGGGGACGGGGATCAGGACGCCGGTTGATGCTGAAGGCCGCCTGCGGCTAGAATCCGCGACCCGCACTTGTCGAGAACCGTTCCAACGGTCGCGAGCGGCGCGGGGGCCGACTGCTGGGGATTAGTGTAACGGTAGCACAACTGACTCTGACTCAGTTTGTCTAGGTTCGAATCCTAGATCCCCAATTAGAGTTCCCCAAATTGAGTTCCCAAAATTGGGCGGGTGAACGACTCGACCGATCGGCGAACGAGCTTGCCGCGGACGCGCTCCGGCCCGCGAGCGCCTTCATCACCGGTCACCGGTCACCCCTGACTTGCTGAGCGATTGGTCGTCGCGTCAACTGCGTTGGCAGTCGCGATGAGCTTTGCATTCGTTTCCCGCTCCAGAACGGCGGTTCCTGGAGGGACGAGTCCCATGATCGAACTCGGAAGTACAACGTCCCCTTCCACGACACCCTCGGCAATCGCAACACCTTCCGAATTGACCAAGTGCCTCGACTGATGCTCGCTGATGTCAGGCGACCCTTCAAAGGCGATCAGCCGCGATCCTGCGCACGGCACCCAGGCATCGCTCATCCGGACGAACTTCTCATTGGAGGTCTCACGGATGATGAAGCCCGACTGAGCATACTTGGTGCGTTTCACGACGGCACCAAGGCGATCAACGGAGAGCGCGATCGTCGACTCGAGGAACGCGTTGGGGTTGTAGACGTCGACGACGACGCAGGGGAATCCGTTCACGACTTCCAAGTTTGGCCGGACCGCTGAGATAGCGCACTCAAGCGCGCTCAGCACATCGTCGCTCGATCGCGACAGCGATGCTCCACTCTCGTCGCCCGCCAGCCAGCCCATCGCATCACGGACCACGCTCTCGCCCCACCAGAACAACTGCCCCTTGGCGAAGTTATTCGGATCGAGGGAGGCGATCCAACGCCCTTGGATTCCGCCAAGCGTCAGCCTGAACGGCGAGGCGTTCGGGGAGAACTGGTCAACGATGAACGAGAAGTCTTCGACGATTCGGGTCAAGTGCTCGCTGCGCGATGGAGCGACGCCACTCACCGGCGGATCGACTTGCAGTTGGGCAGTCGTCGAGAAGCCAGCGCCCAGCGCCACCCGATTCTCGTGCATTGCCGCAATCGCCTTGGCGACCATCGCTTCCGGGGTCCCCTCATCTGCCTGGAGTGAGACGTGATGGCAGAGAGTCCAAGCGATCGCCAAGGAAAGCGCTCTGACCTGCAACGCTGCGCACTTCATAGAAGAGACTCCAAGTGGATGTTTGCGTCCCTCACCAATCGCTTCTACAGGCTGCAGAGAACCCAACGCACGGTCGGTCGCCCGCGATCCGAGCGTAATGCGCGCGCTTCTTGGAGCAACGCTGGAAAGAGCGAAACTTGCTCTGCTACCTCCCCGGCTCCAGAATCGACGACATCATCGAGATCGTCTGCACACTCGAGGAGTAGACCGTCGGACCACCGTCGGCTGGCGTGAACTGGTAAGTCAGGTCGACCGACTTCACAGGGAGAGAGTCACTGCCGCCGTTGGCAAGCAACGACAGGTTGATCTCGTAGCACGGTCCGACCAGTGAGCGCGAGCGCATTTGCTCGATCTGCTCTGGCGAGAGCGACCAAGTCCGAATGGGAGTGCCGCCGCGCTGATCGCCACCGCCTGCGGTGCCGGGCTTGAAGATGGAGAACTCCAGCGTTCCCGCGCGATACTGCGATGCCGGGTACGGCTGGGCGAACAGATAGAGCTCCGCCTGAATGACATCGGGACGTGAGTTGCCATTGGTGTCGAGCGGCTTCGGTCCAAGCATCATCGCCATGGCGTTGATGGGCGCCGCTTCCGGCGTCACGGGACCGGAGCGTGGCGACGGAGGCATCGGTCGCCCGTCACTGGTCTCCTTCACGGTCTCGCATGCGCAGAGGATGAGCGCGGTCGTCGCGACGGCCGCACGAAGGGCGATCATGGTGCGTCCGCCTTCTCGGTGCCATCGGACTTGCCAGTGACGCCCGGCGCCCCGCGGCGCTTCGTTCCTTCCGGCGGCGGCTTGATGGGATCGATCATCCGACCATCCTTGTCGATGGTGCCGCGTACCCCCGTGAGTTCGCCGTTGCGGAGTTGCTGAATGAGCTCTGGCGGCAAGGTCGCCTTGTCGATGGCCGCGTTGGTCTGACGATCGATCGCATCAGGATTGTTGACCACATGCGGCGTGAGCACGATGAGCAACTCCGTCTTGCTCGCCGCCTCGCTCTTGTTGCGGAAGAGGAAGCCGATGAGCGGGATGTCGCCAAGCAGCGGCACCTTTCGCTCGATCCGCTCATAACGATCCTGAATCAGACCGCCGATCACAACGGTTTGCCCGTCCTTCACGGTGACCGTCGTCGTCGCGCGACGTCGATTGATGATCGGAGACTGGAAGTTCTCGGAAATCTTGGTGCTGTCCTTACTGATGCGCGAAATCTCAGGCTCGATCTTCATTCGAACGAAGCCATCGGGATTGATCGAGGGAGTGACTGTCAGGATGACACCGACTTCCTCGGGCACGACCGACGACTGCTGTCCGGCGGAGTTGAACGACACCGAGTTCGGCAAGCGCACTGTGTCGCCGACCTGGATCTTGCCCTCGGTATTGTTGGCCACCATGACCGAAGGATTCGAGAGTAGCTCAACACGGTTCTGTGATTGCAGTGCGTTGATGAGCAGGTCAAAGTCGGCGTTGCCGATCGCGATGTTCGGTACGAGCGCCGAGCCGAACAGCGCCGGAGAGAGTCCGGAGAGCGGCGGGATGATCGGAGCGCCGGGCGCGAAGTTGCCGCGCGGCAGCCCGAAGCCGCCAGCGACATTGACGTCGCCAACGCTGAAACGCGCAAACTGCAGTCCGAGCTCTTCGTTGGTGTCGAGCGTGACTTCCGCGAGCAGCACCTGGATCATCACCTGCGGCGGATCGATGTCGAGTTCTTCGATGACCGACTTGACGCGTTCCATGTAGCGCGGGCTGGCGTTGACCAGCACGGAGTTGGACTTCTCGTCGCCGACGATCGTGATTTCCTGCTCCAGCAGCTTCTGAGCACTGGGACGCTGATCGTTTGCGAGCGTGCCCAGGACCTTCTGCAGGTCCTTCTGCACGAACTCGGTGAGCACACGCGCGACCTCCAGCGCCGACGCGTTCTTCAGCCGATAGACGTAGGTGTCGCGGGTATTCGCCTCTTGGGCATCAAGTTCCAATACCACCTTCTCGACCAGCGCGAGGTAGTTGGGCGTCGCAGAGACCAGCAGGCTGTTGGTGCGATTGTCGACGGTGATCGAAAGCTGCTGCCGCTCGTCAGGCACCAGCGTGAGATCGGTACCGAAGAGACCGACGGAACCGGCCGCGGAAGCGGCGGCTGGCGGTGTCTGCCCAGGCTGCGTCTCCGCGCCGTTCTGCAGCGGGATGTCCTCGCGCGGCTTGAGCACATAGAGATTGCCTCGGCGCTGCAGATTGAAGAGTTCGGTGAGGATCTTCGCGGTCTGGTCGGCATCGGCATTGGTCAGCTTGAAGATGCGGATGTTCTGGCTTCCGGAGGAACTGCCGTCGAGATCCTTGACCATCCGCTCGATCAGCTCCATCGACTCCTTCGGTGCCCGCACGATCACCGTGTTGGTACGCACATCGGGAGTCAAGCTGATCGATTGCCGCACCGCCGCAGAGACTTCCATCTCGATCAGCGGATCGACAGGAGCATTGGGATCGACTTCAGCGTTCGGATCGACGATGCGCCGCAGATACTTCAGCACGATCGCCTGCGCGGGATTGCCGTTGCCACCGGCGATGCTTGCGCCTGACAGCACGGTCTGAATCAGGTTGACGGTTTCAAGCACGTTTGCGGAAGCAAGCGGTATGTACTTGATCTCGACCACAGAGCTGGGTCGTGCCCCATCAAGCTGGGCGACCATGCGGCGCATGGTGTCGACGTCGGCCTGGCTGCCGGACAGCAGCACCGAGTTGAGCCGCGGTTCCGGAGCGGCCTTCACCGCGTTGGGTCCACGCCGACGGTTCTCCTCGCGAACGTACATCTCGTCCAGCATGTTGACGATGTCGCTCGCCCGCGACTTCGCGAGTTGCACGATCTCGATCGACTGTCCGCCGATCGCGTCTTTGGCGGCCTTGCCCAGCACTTCAATGAGGTTGCGAACGACCGCCACGTTCTCGGCGCTCGCCGCGACGATGATCGAATTGCTCGTCGGGTCGGCGCTGATCGCGACGGAGTCACTCGGTTGCTGCTGCTGGCCGAGGCTCTGAAGTCGCTCGCGCATCAACGTCTGCAACCGCGGCGCGAACTCTTCGGCCCGCGAACTCTCAAGAGCGATGACCTCGACGCCAACCGCGGGATTGGACGGCGTCGCCTCGAGCTTGGCGACCAGATCCTCGATCGATTTGAGATCGTCGGGACCGGCAGAGATCAGCAGGCTGCTGGTGCGCGGATCGGTGAGCACCAACGGTCGTACGCGCAACTTCAATTCGTTCGGAAGATCCGCGTAGCGCCGCTCCATGATCTGATTGAGCGCCGAAGCAACCCGATCGAGATTGGCCTTCTTCACCGTCACCACCTGAAGCAGGCCGCTCTCGGCTGTCTCGGGCTTGTCGAGATCCTGCGCCAGCCGCTCGATCACCCCGTAGGTGTCGGTGCCAGCAGCAACGACGAGAGAATTGGTGCGACCATCAGCGACGATCGAAGCGCGTTCAAGGTCGGCGGTCTCGGGCTGCACCTTTCGCATGCGCTCGAGTCGCGAGTCCATCAACTGCTGGATCATCGGCGCCAACCGTGCAGCCGACGCGTTGGTCAAGGCCAGCGTGCGGATCTCCTTGATGTCGGGAGCAAGCTTCTGATCGAGCGTCTTCAGCAACTCCTCGAACACCACGAAGGAACGTGGACTCGTCGACACGATCAGGGCATTGGTGCGCTCATCGGAGATCGCCCGCAGACGGTCTTCGTCGCGAATGGTCTTGGCGGTGCGCTGGGCCTCGAAGAGTTGTGTCACCGTCGGAGCCAGTCGTGCCGCCGATGCATTTTGCAGCGGATAAATGCGGACAAGCGACGCCGGAGACGCGGCCTCGATGTCGAGCTGCCTGATGAGCTCCTGCACGATGTCGACGTTGCCGCGGCTTCCGACGACGATCAGAGCGTTGAGCTGAGGTTCCGGTCGGATGACGAGGTTTCCCATCGCGACGAAGACGTCGCCTTCCACGACCTCGGCGGCCGGCTCGCCGTTCTTCTGTCCCATGCGCGCCATCCGAATGCGGCCGATCTGCTTCTGCATCGGCGACGCCTCGGGCAACTTCGTCGAGCCTTCGACGAGCACCGACTGGAGCGTCTTCGCCAGATCCTCCGCGTCGGCGAAGCGGAGCGGAATGATCTTCGGTTCGACCCAGCCCATGCCAACATCGGTATCGAGCTTGCGCTTGAGCACGTCGACGAGAGCGACTGCGTCTTCGGGTCCGGCGACGATCACGGTGTTGGTGCGATCGTCGGTGGAGATGGCGATCGGCGAGAGCAGCGCCTTGCCTGAGGTGCCTGCAGGAATACCGGTGATCTTCGCCACGGGGACTTCGCCGAAGCGCTTGCCTTGGTCGAAGAGTTCCTTGACGACGCGGGCGAACTGCGACGCCGAGATGTTCTCAAGCGGATAGATCGACACGGCTACGGCGTCCGTTACCGGCAACTGATCGAGGGCCTTCACGACCTCCTCAATAGATCGCACGTTCTCCGCGGTGCTCGCGATCAGGATCGCGTTCATGGACTCGTCCGCAATCAGCTTGATGGGCTGGGTGAGATCGAGCGTGAGGTCCGGCGTGTTGGCGCCGTCGCGACGGAGCGAGAGTCGCCGGATCTGTTCCTGCAGTGCCTTGGCCACGCTGCTCGCCGCCGGCGCGTCGCCGGGCTGCAGCATGTCGGTGACGACCTTCGCGAGGGCCGTCGCTTTCGCAGTCTTAAGCGGCACGATGCGGACCATGCTCTCGGCGATCTTCGGCTCGCTGTCGAGCACTTTCACGAGTCCGATGATGGTCTCGCGATCACCGGGATTCGCCACGATGATGATCGCCGCGCGACCCGGCACCGCCGACACCTTGATCGGTTCGATCACCACCTTCGACGTCGATCCCTCGGGCTGCGGCTTGTCGAGTCCAATCTGTTGGATCACCTTCGCGGCGGCGTCGGGAGCGATGTGCGCAAGATCGATGACGAAGACGGCTTGGCCGGCTCCCGGCGACAGCGCGTCCATCTGCTCGACGATCGCCTTGATCTCCTCAAAGAGCGGCCTGGTGGAGGCGATGACCAGAGCGTTGCCCGCCCCATCAACCTGCACCGAGAAGGGCAGCTTGGATTGCGCCGCGCGGGCTGTGAAGGCATCCCGAATCGATGACGCCACGCGGGCGGCGCTGGCGCTCTTGAGCGGCAGAATGTGGACGTTCAGCCCCTGCTCGGTGGCCTGCTGCTGCAGGGCTTCGGCGATGGCGAGGATCTGCTGGAACTCGTTGTCCGGAGCCCGAACGATCAAAGCGTTGCTCGCCGCGTCCGCAACGATGCGGAGTCGTGACCGTTGGGCATCGCGCGACGCGGCCTGCGGCGGGGCGTAGATGCGATCGATGGCCTGAGCGAGCTGCTCTGGATTTCCGAATCGCACCGGAATCAAACGCGGTGTCGGCAGGCGATCGAAGTCGGCGATATCCAGTTGCTTGACGATGCTCTCGATCTTCTCGATGTTGACCTTGTTGGCCGACACGACGATGGCGTTGGTCTGCTCTTCGGCGGCGGCGCTCACCCAATCGTCATCGCGGATGAGCGTGGTCTGCGGCGGTGGTTCATCACCCCGCTGGCGCGGAGCGGCATCGGCGCGGCGACGCTGTTCGGGGCCGCGGAACGCCTCGTTGATCGCCGTCGCGACACTTCGCGCGTCGGCATGCACCAGCGGTATCACCCGAAGCTGCAGTCCCGATTCGTAGTCCTCACTGTCGAGCTTCGCAAGCAACTTGCGGATGCCCTCCCACTCGCTTTCCGCGGCGGAGATCACCAACGAGTTGGTCGCGGTGTCGGCGACGATCCGCACGTTCTGCTTGTCGGGGGTGTCGGCTTCGCTCGCGAAACGCCCGTAGAAGTACGACAGCGCGTCTTGAACCTTCTCTGCCTCGGCATGCTGGAGGGCTACGAAATCCGTGATTCGTGGCCGACTCGAGGGCACATCGATGGTCGCGAGGATGTTCTCGATGACCTTGAACTGATCGGCGGTCGCGCCGATGATCAACTGATTCTCCAGTCGATTCGAATCGATCGACGGAGCGACGTCGCCCGATTCAACACGATCGCGCACCAGTCGTCGTAGCGTGCTCGACACGTCCGACGCGATGGCGTGCTTGAGCGGAAGGACGCGATACTCAACGGGGCTCGCTGCAGGAACATCATCGAGTTTGCTGAGCAGCTTTTCTATGACGGCGAAACTCTCAACCGTGGCGGTGACGATGAGCGAGTTGGAGCGCCGATCGGCGGCAATGCGGGCGACGACCTGCACCGGAGGACTGTTGTCGTCGGGCTTCAGGCTGATGCCATTGGTGCGACCCTTGGCGTCCAGTTGCAGCGTCTGCCCAAGAATACGGGCGACGTCGTCGGCCTTCGATCCCTTCAGGGCGTAGGTGCGGATCACCGTCTCGGTCGCGTCGGTTGGTCCGTCCAACTTGCTGACCAGCGCCTTCACCTGTTCGATCTGGGCCGTCGGAGCGTTGACGACAAGACTGTTGGTGCGGGCGTCCGGCGTGACGATGACCCCGTTGGCGGTTCCGCTCCGCTTGCCGAACTGTTCGCCGATCATGCGGGCGATCTCGATCGCCTGACCGCGTTCGAGCGAGAGAATCTCAACGCGACGATCGCCAGCCGACGTCGGCTGATCGAGCTTGGAAAGCAGATCGCGAATGGTCGCGAGATCGTCGACGGTAGCACTGACCACGAGGGCGTTGGAGCTCTGACTCGCCATGATGGTCGGCATGCCGTTCTTCGCGCCGCCACGGCGATCGGCAAGGAACTGCCTGAGCGTGGTGGCGAGTTCGCCAGCCTGGGCGAACTCGACCGCGATGACCTGTGTGGTCTGCGCGGGACCAGACATCGACTGTTCGAGCCCGGCAAGAAGTTGGGCAACCTCCGCCTGCTGCTTCTCGCTGGCGCTGACCACCAGCGTTCGCGTCGTCGGCACCGGAACGATGCGAACGCGGGCCCCTCCTTCGTCACCACCGAAGCGAGGCTCGCGCACGCCAAGCGCATCGCGGACGAGCGATGCGACGGCATCGAGTTCGCCGCCACGGATCGGATACGCGCGGACAGCGAGCTTCTGCCCCTCTTTCGACGGTTGGTCGAGTTGAGCGACGAGCTGATCGACCAGCGCGAAGCCTTCACCGCGACCGGTGACGATGAGCGCGTTCATGCGATTCTCAGCTCGCACCGCCACCGCGTTGTTCTGACTGCGCGTGCCGCTGTTGACGCCGCCGCGCATGGTCTCGGTCCACAGCAGTTGACCGAGCAGCGACTGCAACGTCCCGGCGATCTCGTCGGCGCGGGCGTTTTCCAGCGGATAGATGCGGAACTCCAGCGACTGCGACGCCTTCGCTGAATCGAATTGGGTCACGAGTTGCGTGATCTCGGCAAAGTCGGCGTCGCTTGCGGCGACCAGCAGCGTCGCGGAACGAGGATCGCCAACGACGGACACGCGGCGGGTGACCTCACGACGCGAACGGCCGCCGGCGATCTTGGCCCGGTCGTCGTAGAAGCGCTGAATCGCCTGCGCGACGGCACCGGCATCGGCGCGCTCAAGAACGATCGAACGGACTTTGAACTCCGTCGTCGCGGAACGATCGATCTCCTTCAACACCGTGCGAATCTCCGCGAGCGTCGCATCGTCCGCCCGCACGAGCAGCGTGCGGGAACCCTCGTCGGGAAGGATGAGCGTGTTCTCGCGCCGTTGCTGATCGTTGCCGATCACCGTTTTGGTGAGCAGCTCCGCTGCAACTTTCGGATCAGCGCTGGCCAGATCGATGATCTGCAGCGGCTTGCGGTCACTCTCGGTGCCGTCGTCAAGACGAGCGATCAGCGATTCGACTTCCCGCAAGGTCTCCGCTGGTGCAGTGACCAGCAGCGTGTTGGTCCGGAGGTCGGCGCCGAACTCGGGAACCACTGCCTCTCTCCCCAATCCGCGGGCCCGCGCCGTGAACACGCCGCCGAGAGTGCCGACAAGCTCGCCTGCTTTGGCGTGGCGAAGTGGAAAGAGCCGCACAGCCGCGGCAGGAGTGGCGGTCGTCTGATCGGCGAGTTCCATGAAGCGGTCGAGGAACCCGATCGCTTCCGACGGCGCGATGACCAGGATCGCGTTGTTGGCGGCGTCTGGAATGGCACGCACCTGCGATGCATCGAACTGCGCGTCGAGCGGCTTCCCGCCGACGTCGAGGGTGATCGACAGATCACGAAGTCGGCTGTCACGCGAGTTGCCCGCGCCAAGGAGGTCGCGCAGTCCGCGGGCCGCGCGATCAGCGCTCACGTTCGTGAGTCGGTACGACTTGACGGTCAGCCGATCGGGCGTCGCGCTCCTGGCGAATGTTGCGATGAGCTGGCCGACGATCTCGAAATCGCGATCGCTCGCGGCCACGATGAGGGAGCGAGCCTGAGCGTCGGCGAAGATCGCGACGCGCTTGGTGAGGTCGCCGGCCTTGCCGCCCGCAGGCGTCATGCGGGCCATCGTCTGTTCGACGAGACTTCGGATCCGCTCGAGATCCATGCCTTCAGTCAGGGCGATCGTTCGTACGGTGCTCGCCTCCGTCGGCAACTCCCGCTGCGCCTGCTCGGCCAGCAGTCGAATTCGTTCGATGGCTTTCGGGGATCCGAGAATCACCAGCGAGTTAGTCTTCGCGTCAACCGCGATGGTCACGTCCGGCGATTCGGCTGCCGCCGCCTGCGGCTCGTCGACGACGCTCACGAAGGCGAGCGCCACCGCCGCTTCGGCGAGTGATCGGAACAGCAACCCTGAGCGGTCGGTGGTTTTCTTCGGCTCCGGCAGCTTGTTCTCGGTGCCGTACTTCTTCAGAAGTTCTTCGACCGGAACGACCTCCACCGCGTCCTTTCCGTCACCGTGCTGCAGCAGCCGCTCGAGGATCTTGGCGATCTCAGCGGCGGTCGCCTTCGATGGATCGATCTGCAACGTGCGCATCTGCCGGCTCGTCGCGACCGTGGCCCTGTCGAGCTTTTTGACGACCTCTTCGATCATCGCGTACTGGGCTTCGGTCGCGCGCACGATCAGTGCGTTGCTCGATGGATTCACGCGCACCGTCGGCGGCACCTCGCTGCCAGCGCCATCGCGGAAGACGTCTTCGAGACTCTTGGCGATCTCGATCGCATCGGCGTTGGCGACCGTCAGCACACGCACGGAGCGGTTCTGGGCCTGGGCCGGCGATTGGTCGAGTTGGGTCACCATCTGCTCGGCAACGTTCACCGTCGCCGGTGACGCGCTCACGATCACCGCATTGAGTCGAGAGTCCGCCGCCACTCGCACGGGCGGCTCGTTCACCACCGGTTGTGCGCGACCACGCGGCCCGGGCTGCTGCGGCGCCGGCGCCAGCAGCTTTTCGACGAGCGGCGCGATCTGTTCGGCACGAGCATTCTTCAGGTAGACCGTGCGCACCTGCACGGCGTCCGATCGCATGCCGGAGTCAAGCTTGGTGACCAGCGCCTCAAGCTCCACGAGTTGTTCCGGCGCAGCAGTCACGATCACCGCGTTACTCGACGGTTCCGCAGCGATCGTCGGCTTGATCTCCGCCGGACGCGATTTCGCCCGTCCGTCGGCTGCGCTTTGCAGCGCCTTCGCGACGTCGGCTGATTCGGCGTTCACCAGCGTGAAGACCCGGGTGTCGGCGCTGGCGCCGGCCGCCCGCGGCGTGTCCATGCGGGCAATGAGTTCTTCGGCGACCGCAAGCAACTCGCGCGGGGCGGAGATCAGCAGACGATTCGACGAGGTATCGGCGGTCACCCGCGGTTCGCCGACCGGCACTCCCGCTTTCGCCGCCGCCTGCAATTGTTGCGGCCAACGAGCACGGTCCTGCAACATCGGAGCGATCGTTGTCGCCACGATCGCCGCATCGCTGTTCTTCAGCGTGACAACCTTCAGATCCATCTGCGGTGGAGCGATCGCACCCTCGTCGAATCGCTTCAGCGTCTCGATACCGCGTTGGGTCTCGCTCTCGGTCCCGACGACGACGATCGACCCGCTCTGCGGTTCCACAATCAATTCGAGCGTGGCCCGCACACCGCCGGGCTTCGTCGCCTCCAGCACCTTGCGGGCGGTTTCCGCGAGACGATCGGCGGGGACGTGGAGCGGCGTGAAACTGACGAAGACACGTTCGGCGTTCACGTCCGCGCGATCAAGTTGTACGACGAGCGTCTCGGCCAGCGCGACCACGCGCTGCGGGCCGCTGACGATGAGGCTGTTGGTGCGGGCGTCCGCTTCGACACGCACCTTCGGCGCCGAATCGGTCTGACCGCGGCTGCGGCGCAATCGCTCAAGAATGATGCGAGGGTCGGTCTCCTGCTGGTCGTTGAGTAGCCGTTCCAGTGTCGGAGCGACCTTGGTCGCGTCGGCGTTCTTCAGCGGCAGAGTCTTGGCGTCGACGGCATCGTTGGCCGGACGCGCGTCCATCGGTTCGATGAGCTTTTCGACTTCGTCGAGATCGCCTTGCAGACCAACGAGGAGCAGCGAGTTCGCGCCGGCGGCGGCGATCACCTTCACGCTCATCGCTTCGCCGGTACTCCTACTGATCACCGAGGGCAGCGCCTGCATGAGACTCTGGGCCACCGCGTTTGCATCGGCGAAGGTGAGAGGATGCACTCGGACGATCGGATCACCAGAGGCGTTGCCGGTGTCGAGCTGCTTCACGAGTTCATCGACCAACGGCACCAACGAAAGAGGCGAGCTGATGATGAGCGAGTTGGATCGGCGATCGGCCGTCACATCGAGAAGTCGGTCAAGCTCGGTCGCCGCGTCGGGAATGTCCTGCTTTACGCGGCCCGCGAGCAGTTGCCGGAGCATCGGCGCCAGCGTCTCGGCCTTGGCCGCGGTGAGGCGATAGGTGCGCATCGCCGTCGACGGCATCTCGCCGCTGCCCAATCCCTTGAGGACCGCATCGACCTTGGTGAAGATCTCTTTCGGTCCGCTCACCACAAGCGTGCCCGACACCGGCTCCGAGGACACGGTGACCTGAGTCGTGCCCTGCGTCGCGCCGAGTTGATTCGATGTCGCGAGTTGCCGCAGCGTGGACGCGATCGACTCGAGTCGCGCCTTGCCAACGCGATAGGTGCGGATCTCGCCATCGACGGCGAGTTGCTGGCGATCAAGCTGTTCGACCAGCTTCTCGAATCCCGCCATGCGCCCGACGGGAGCATCGACGATCAGCGCGTTGGTCTGCACGTCGGCGCGAACCACGACCTCACGCGGCTTCTGGAGCTCCGGACGCGGGCGACCGCGCGGATCGACCGGCACCGGCTGCGGCGGGTACATCTCGTCGATGGTCTTGGCGAGCTCACGGGCCTGCGCCACCTTGAGCGGGAAGATGCGGATCTCGCGACCGTCTGCGTCGCGGCCATGCGATGTCGCATCCGCGCCGTTCAGTTCGTCGACGATTCCCTGGACTTCCGGCAGGAGATCGGGATGCGCGGCGACGAGAAGCGTGTTGGTCTGAGCGTCCGCCGAAATAGACACGGGCTTGGCGATGCGCTCTTCCGGCGATCGCTTCGCGTAGTTGGCGGTCAGCGTGGCGGCGAGCGAAACCGCATCGGCGGTGCGCAACTGGAGGATGCGCAGCGGCCCTGCCGCGCCTCGTTCGACGTCGAGGTCCTTCAGGATCGCGGCGATGATCTCGTGCTGCCGGGCTGACGCGCCGATCAGTAGCGCGTTCACCTGCTCGACCGCGACGACGCTCGGAACGGCGCCGCCGTCAGTAGCTAGCGCTGTCGGGATCATCGCGTCGAGTGATTCCTTGATATCAGCGGCCTTGGCGAATTGCAGCGGCAGCAGCCGCACGTCCGACGCCGACGACGGCGTGTCGAGGCGCTGTAGCAACTCTTCGACGCGCGCGAATGTTGACAGGTCGCCAGAGACAATGAGTGAACGACTCGGCACATCGAGATTCACCGACACTCCGACCGCGGGGCGTCCGTCGGTCGGCGTGGCGGCAAGCGCTCCCTTCGCGGCGAGATCCTGCAGCATGCGCGTGATCGCCGCGGGATCGGCCCGCTCCACGCGGTACGCACGGAGTTGCGGATCGATTGGTGATGGTCCGCGATCGAGCGCCGCCGCGTATGCCTCGACCAGCGCAATCTGTTGCGCGTCACCGACGACCTGCAAGCTGTTGGTCGCGGGGACCGCATCGATCACCGGCGGCACTGCGCTCTTGGAGGGATCGGCTGCGAGCGCCCGCTTCACCAACTCGTTGAGTTGCGCGACGATCGCGTCGGCCTTCGACTGCTTCATCGCCACCAGTTTGGTGGTGCGTGGTGCCGGCACCAGCGACTTCGCTTCGCCAAGGGCCTTCTCGTACAGCGCCACGCTGGCCCGCGGTCCACTGACCGCGAGCATGCCAGTCGCGATGTCGTGCTCGACGAGCGGAAGCGGCAACGCGTCGGCAGGTGCCCCTTGGGCCAAACGCTCAAACGCGAGCTTCGCCTTCTCCATCACCAGCTTGGCGTCAAGCCCTGCGATCGGGATCGCGCGGAACTGGAACTCGACAACGTTCGGTCGATCGAGGGCGGTGATGAGTTGCCGAATTGAATCGGTGTCCTCGGGCATCGCGTTGACGAGCACGCTTTTTCCGTCGGGTCCTGCCAGCAGCGTGACCGCAGCGATCTGGCGTGGATTGAGCAGCGACTTGATCGTCGTGACCAAGGCTTCGGGCGCGGAGTTCGCAAGCGGGAAGACGGTGATCGCGCGGCGGCCTTCGGGATCGCTCTGCCGGTCGCCGGTTCCCTCGAGTTCGCGCAGGATCTCGATCCCCTCGTCGACCGCAGCAGAATCGCCGGCGATCGCGATGCGATTGGTGTCCTCGAAGCCGACGATGGTCGGACGACGCTCGGGCGCGAGGGCGGCATAGAGCTGATCCAGCTTGGCCTTCGCGGCGACCGGCGTTTGTCGCTCAAGCGTCACGGTGCGGATGACGCGACTCGGACGCAGCGGACCACGGGCCACGCCGCCACCACCCTTTTCGTCGGCTTCGACGTCGAGCATCAGCACCGTGGCGCGAACCTGATCGATCTTGTTCTTCGAGCCCCGCGCGACGATCGCGTTCGTGCGAGCGTCGGCAGCGAGGACCAGACCCGCCACGCGATTCTCTTCGATCTTCGATCGCTTGCCGTCGGCCGGATTGATGATGTACTCAACGACCCGCTCGCCCATCAGCGCGGTCAGCGACTTCAGCATCGCCTCCGCCTTGGCGAAGCGAAGCGGAATGAACTCGATGATGTTCTCGACATCCTGCTGATCGAGCTCGCTGAGGATCGATTGCAGGCGCCGCACCTGGGCCGCGGTCTCAACGATGATGATTGCGTTCTGCTGCTCAAGCGGAGTGACGCTGCCATAGGCCGCGACGAGATTCTTGAGCTGTTCGGCAACAGGCGTCGCCCGGGCGTTCATCAGCGGGACGACCACGGTGACGATCTGGTCGTCGGTCACCGTCGCGGGCAACTTGCCGACGAAGGTCGGCACGTTCTCGCGCTTCATGTCATCGAGTTTCTGCAGAAACAGACGATCGTTCTCGGCCCGCAGCATCACGCCTTGGGTCTGCAGCAGCACGTTGAGAGTCTGGAGAGCCTGCGGAAGCGTGTACTCGCCCGGATAGATGTAGTCGACCGATCCAGTCGGGACCGGCACCTCGCGCACCACCGGATAGCCGGTCATGCGGCTGAACCAGTCGAGGATCTGGTCGTAGCTCTGGCCTTTGAAGTTGAAGCGGACTCGAACGTCGGGGTTCAGTCCGTTGCCGGCCGGCTTGGCGGCTGGAGGCGCCGCCGGTGCGTCCTGCACTTCCGCCAAGGCAAAACTGACCGGCGCAGCGCCCGCCGGCAGAGCCGAGAGCGGAATGGAGAGCAGACCTGCCGCGAGGGCGACCGAGCAGCACAGCGGGCTCAGTCGGGAGGGGGCACAGTCCATCATCCTCGTTCTCCTCCTCTCGCGGCATCTCCGAACCCGTTTGCACGGAAGAGACACTGCGGGGGTGATCGGGGTCCA
This sequence comes from Phycisphaerales bacterium, assembly GCA_038318935.1. Taxonomy (GTDB): domain Bacteria; phylum Planctomycetota; class Phycisphaerae; order Phycisphaerales; family SM1A02; genus JAEUIT01. The sequence continues at coordinate 10,105 of JBBQCR010000003.1, read as the reverse complement.
AGCGGCCCACAGCAGGCCCACACCAACGCATCAGCCGGGCCATCTGCCCTGCTGACGACGCGAACAATCCACAGTGTACTGGTGGCCGCCAGCAAACCCCCTCCGGTGACAGGACCTCCACAGGTCGTCGGCATCGCCGGACACCGGTGCATTCCTCCGGTGCGGGTGCTCGCGTGTCGGGAATTTGAAATTCGGGATTTGCCAAATTCGGGATTTGCCAAATTCGGGATTTGGACGCTTCAGGAGACCGGCGACCGGGCGTTCATCGCCGCACCGATCTGGACTCGAAATCGTTGCTGGCCTTCGCTGAATTCGCCAAGGTCCCCGACCGACCCCGTAAATGTGACTTCCCCGACCCGCTGCCCCGGAACGATCTGAATCTTCTCGCCGGTGACGCCGTTTCGGAACCATGCCTCGATCCCCGACGGACCGTCGACGAGGCCGGTCAGCAGCCACTGGTCGTAGGGAAACCCCAGGGGCGCGACTGGCGGGGGCGCTACCGGAGGTTCTGCCACCGCCACTGCGGCCTTGGGAGGGATGGGCAAACGAAACGGATTCGCCAGAGCCATCGCCCGGTAGCGTTCAAAGTCCGCCAGGTCACTCTCGCTTGGGCGGAGGTCTCCCTTGCCCTTGCGGTCCGGCAGAAAAAGCGTGGTCAACTTGATGGTGATCCTGATCCGCTCACCATCCTTGAACTGCTCCATGCGGACCGACTCGATCCGCTTGAGCCACGGCTCGACCTCCAGGCGCTGAAGAAGTCGGTAGGCCTGCTCCGCACTCCCTTCGCCCGCGATGGTCGCCGGCAACTCGATGAAGTCCGGCTCGTCGCGGAGCGACTTCTGCCGCCCGGTGCGATTGAACTCCGCTTTGGCCGGGCTGAGCCGCACCGTCGATCGCTCGGTCATCACCCGCAGTTCGGTAAGCCGCAATTCCTCGCCGATGCGATTGAGCCGCGAACGAAGGGCGCTGTCGGCCGCGTCAAGGTCGCTGCCGAGTGTGCGATCGACGGCCGCTTGCAGGCTGGCGTCAAGAACCTGGCGTTCCTTGCGGTTGTCACGGGCCTTGTAGAGCGCATTCGTGTACGCCTCGCGCTTGGCCATGAGCTCAGCCCGCTCGGCGGAGAACGTTCCGGCGCCATTGATGTAGCCCAACCAGACGACACCCATGATGAGCGCGAACGCGCCCATCCAGATCATCACGTCGCGCGGGCCGCGCGGCAACGGAAGGCGGCGGCGGAACTTCATGGCGACGCTTCCTTGGTCGCCGGTTTCGACTTCTCGTCGGACTTCGGCTCGCCGGTCGGCGCCGTCTCCTGCGGTGACTGAGGCCGCGATGTGCGCAGCACGTAGGAGAACGGCGACGAGAGTCGCCGGCCGCCTTCGGTGTCGGCACCGGTCGAGGTCACTGTGTACCGACCGTTCTCGACCAATGCGTCACGCAGGGCATCGGCCACCGTGCGATCCTTGGCTTCGCCGTCCAAGGTGACTTTCAGATCGGCGACCACCGACCACTTCTTGTTGCGACCGTACTGCACGTCGCTGGCGTCGAGCGTGCCGATGAAACTGTTGAGCACGACCTTCGTCGAATCAGGAGTGAATCCATACAGAAATCGGGCGTGTTCCAGCCAATCCGGCTTCACCGCCGACCAGGTCTTCAGATGCTCGAGCTTCAACGAATCCCGTTTGAATCGCTCAAGCTCCGGAAGCGCACCCGTGGCCTTGTCGGCCAGATCAGCGACGTTCGCCTCGAACGACTTTCGCTGCATATTGCCGATCGTCCAGCCGATCAGACACGCCACGACGAGGACACCCGCCGCGGCCAATACGCGAATGCGTCGTCGGGCAGCGAAGTCCGGTGCCTTGCGCGGCGACGCGAGGTCAATCGTCTCGTCCCCAGAGCAACGTTCAAGAGCGAGTCCGACCAGCGGCAGGCACAATGCGAGGGCATCACGGTCCAATCCCGCAGCGATGCGAATGCTGGCGCTTGGCGCAAAGCCAACGAGCGCCGAACCGATGACCCGATCAAGCGCCGGAGCAAGTGCTTCCCGGACTGCATCGCCGCCGAACACCACCGCAGCGCCGATCGGCTCGTCGGCTTGGGTGAAGCGATAGCTCATCCACGATCGCTTGGCCTCACTCGCGAGGGCGTCGGAGTCGGCGAGTCGTACGCCGCGCGTGTAGACGATCTCGCCGCCACGCACCACCACCAGTTCGATGGCCTCACCGCTGCAATCGATGCCGACAACGGCCTTCGCTTCAGGTGTTGCGTCGAGATCCCGCAGCAGCCTCGCGGTGCCGAACGTGCGAACGGTCACCACGGGAGACTTCCCGCCGAGTGTCTCGACCAAACGTCTCGCACGATCGATCGCCCGCTCCGATGCCGCAGCGATCAGCACCGGCATGCCCTTACTTTCGTTCGATTCGCTCGCATGGCCACGAAGAAGGAGGTCGACCGCCAGCGAACCTCCTTCGACCTGCGTGTCCCGATGCATCGCGAGACGCGCCATGTCGGGCAACTCGTCGACGTCGGTCGTCGGCAATTCCAGACGGCGTATCGTCGTCTGCTCGCGATCGATGGTCACGATCACTTCCCCCGCACCTGCGCCCACCGACATCCCAGACCGCCGCAACGTGTCGCCGAGCCACCGACCATAGCTTTCGAGGTCGCTTGGATCGATGTCTGAAGGTCGATCCTCCGCCACCACCTTTTCGACCGTCGCGATCCCTCGCTCGACGCGCACGACGATCGCTCGCAGGGAACGTTCGCCCGGATCGAGTGCGAGAATCTTGCGTGAAGCCCATGAAGTCATATCGGAGTCGCAGTCGCGTGGAAGTCGCGGATCGAACGGGACGACGTGCTCCGCATGCTACTCGGCGCGTCGCCAACGACCAATGCCACGCCGCGATGCGGCCGTCGCCCCTTCGCCCGTCGGCTGCTCTTCAACCGCCGTGGGCGAATCCGGTTCCGGCTGCAGGGATTCGGACAGCTCCGGCTCCGGATCGCTCGGTTCAGCGATGTCGAACTCCGATCGCTCCTCTTCCGTCGACAGTTCGGACGGGTCCTTCGCGGCTCGGATTCCGTCCGCTCGCAGGAGCTGGGCCACCATGCCAAGACCGCTCAGATCGCGAAGCGACGCGATGCGCGGGCGCTCATCCGATAGATCGATGACCGCCTCGTACACCACAGTTCGAATGTCGTCGATCGCGTCTGTGGGACGATCGTTCGCGGCCGGAACGATGCGAGCTTCGACCCGAACGCGCCACAGGAAGGAACGCGTCGTAACGCGATCGACGATGCCCGCGAACGCGTCGCCATCAAGCATGCTCTGTTCGACCAGCCAGGCGGCGGATCGCCGCGATTCGGTGGGCAGAGTCTCGCGCTCGCGCACAATGCGATCGGCGATCTCGCCGCTGATTCCGGGCAGCGAACGCAGCGCCGTGCTGCTTGCCCGCTGGATATCAATGCGATCGGCGATCGGCCCATCACCGAGCGTCACGCTGGAAAGGAATGCGTGCCACTCCTTCGGATCGGCGTGCAAGGAACGCCACACCGCGAAGGCCGCGAGTAACGACGGTTCGCCCTTACTCATCGCTGCTTCGAGCAACTTGCTGCTGCCAGCACCGAACACCGCGTCCACGCCGCCGCGCCGATCATCGGTCCACTCGCCATCGAGACGAATTCGGCGAGCCCCGCTGTTATCGAGCGCCGGCTCGTAGGCGAACGTCGTCAGCAGATCGCGCATCGCCTTCGGTGGCGCGTCTCCTTGCACCAAGCGGTCGAGCCGCGCGTCGCGCTGCTGTCTCGGATCGTCGCTCTGCGCCGCCGCCATCGAGGTGATGAGGTCGTCCATCGGACCAAACAACTCTTCGGCGCTCAATCCGTCCGCTCCACCCCGCGTCGTGAGCAGCGCGTCGCAGGAACTCAGACGACCCCCGGAGGCGTCACGCAACGCGATGATCCGTCCAGCGAGACTCGGCTCGACAGCGCCGGTCGCGACCAGCGATTCGACGCTCGCGTTGCGCAGCGGGATCTTTCCGTTTTCCGACACGAGCCGTTCTCCGTCGAATGCCACCGGCAGCAGCCGGATAGACGCGACCTCGCCCGGCACTTCCCACAGCGTGAGTTCCGCGTCGATGAGCGGTGTGCCACCGGCGAGTACGAGCGAACGCTGGGCACCGAGCTTCGCCGCGACGGCTTGCACACCACTCCACGCGACGGCCCGGAGCTTGGTCGCCTCGCGCTCGTTGGCAGCACCGGCGACCTCGCCGCTCACCAGGAATCCAACGGTCGTAGCGATGAAGATCGCGCTCGCGACAATGATCAGGACCGCGATCAGAACGAACGCTCTCGGTCGCGACGGACGATTCATGGTGCCACCGCCAGTTCAGCGGCGGCGTCAGGAATCGCGACGATGCGGAGTCGGTCGGGCGGATTTTTGTCGCCATCGCCATCGCCATCGCTGGCGATGTCGCTTGTCTCGTCCGCTGACGGCTCGGGAGCGTCGAACTCCGGTCGCTCGGCCACCATCGCCTCGCCGCGCGGCTTGGCGAACCAGATCGCGACCTCGACCGCAGCGGGCAGATGCCCGGTCTTCACGCTGTCGAATCGTGTGTGCCAGACTCCTTCGTCGTAGTAGCGAAATCGCACACGGAAGAGCTCGCCCGGAATTGGACTTGCCGGACGTTCGCCCCGCCCGATGAGCACCTTGCCGCTGCCGGAATCAAACTCCACGCGCACGCGGTCGATCTCTTCCATCGCGCGGGTGCGTTCGTCGGTTCCAAGCCGCCACGTCGCAAGTCCGCTGCGGAGAATGCTGATCGACGTCTCAGTGCCGGTCACGCCCGCCCCCATCGCCGCGTCCTCGACGAGCGATGTCTCGAGGGCTCGTTCGATCGCGCTCATCGCCGCATCCGCTGCGCGGGCCCTTCCCACTTGCTCCGAGACGCGCGTTCGAATGCCGATGGCGTCGGACATGAAGGACGTCATCGCGACGATGAGCAGGAGGACGAGCCCCGCCGAGACGAGCATCTCAAACAGCGTGAAGCCACGCGACCGGCGAAGCGCTTCACGAAAGTCGCTCATGGTCGAGTTCCGATCGACGCTCGGTCGGGAACGCGAACCAACTGCAGCAGCCGGAATAACACGCGATCGTCACCGCCATCCTCGCGGACCACGACTTCGACGAGCGTGAGTCCCGGAAACGAACTGACCGAGGTGCTGGCTTCGACGAGGAGCCCGTCATCGCGGCGTGCGTTGCGGTCCTTGCTGATCTCGGTGTCGGTGACGATGCCCGCCTCGAGTTGGGCGATGACACTGCGAGCGGCGTCCGCGGCGCGAGTGCGCGTGCGCGTGCGATCGGTCGACGACAGCCCGTTGCTCAAAGCGGCCAGCGTGAACACCGCAGCGGCGGCGAAGAGGACAATCGAGAGCAGTGTCTCGAGAAGGATCGAGCCCCTCGTCAGCCGAGCGATCGGTGAGCGCTGCTGCGGCGACATCGCGGAATCGACCCGACCGCGGCGCACGCCAATCACCGTTCCTCGTGCGGCGTTGCGTCGTCGGGACGCGAGCCGAACTCACCAAAGTCGTCATCGGGATTCGGGCTTTCCGCTGCGTCCTTGGGTCGCGCCGCTTGGGCTCGACTGACCGCCGGCTGCCCCGTCCACGGATCCACCGAAACGCGACTGCGCAACCCGTTCTGGTGCATCAGAAGCAGCGACGCGGAGAAGAGAATCGATCCGTCCGGCATGTAGACCGCGACCCGGAGCGGATCATGGTCGACCGGCATGTCGTTCTTGGTCGAACGCGAAGTCGCCTCGCGTGCAGCGCCGTCGACGGTCGGAAGCGACGTCACGCGAACGGAAGGATCAAGCGACGACTCTTCCCACCATGCGTCGCGCACCGGATCGACGTGGGCAACTCGCTTCGCGGCGGGACGCTGTTCGGGGACCATCGGATAGCCGAGCCCGTCGTCGCTGCAATCGAAGTAGCGCATCACCAGTCGCGGCGGCGCGCCCTCGACGACCACTTCGACTGCCCGCCCGGACTCCTGGGCTTTCACGCGGGCCCGAAGCAATTCCGAAGTGATGTTGTCTTCCGTGGCCTCAAGCTCTCGGGTGTCGAGCGAACGCAACGCGAACGGCAAAGCGAGCGCCAACAACGCAGCGAGGATGACAACAACGATGAGGAGCTCTAAGAGCGTCACCCCCGCTGCACGTCGTCCATCCGCAAGCCTGTTGATTCGAATCGTTGCCAAGTGTTGTCTCTGAACCACTCCGCGTCAGCGGCCGCCACCGGTCCCGCTGCCGCTGCCACTACCGCTCCCGCTGCTCTTGAAATCCTTGAAGCTGTCATCGACCTCACCGTCGGCCGACTTCTTGTCGTCATGGTTGGAAATGTCGTCTTCGGTGCCTTCCTGACCGTCTGGTCCGAAAGACGCGATATCGAACGCCAACCCCTCGATCTGGCTCGGCTGGCGATAGGTCCACGCGTTGCCCCAGGCGTCCTTGGGCTTGGGTTCCTTCAGGTAGGGTCCGCCCCATTTGGCCTTGTCGGCGTCGTCGCTGAGGGCTTCCTTGGACCAAAGCACCGCGAGACCCTCTTCTTCGGTCGGCCAACGCTTCATGTCGACCTTGAACGCCTCGATAGCGCCCTCAAATCCCTTGATCTGAGCGAGGGCAAGCTTCTTGTCGGCCTTCTCGCTCGCGCCCAGCACGTTGACCAGCACCAGCCCCATGATCGCGATCAGGATGCCGATCACGATCAGGAGTTCGAGAATGGTGAAACCCCCGCTGGCGGGGTGGCGGCGGGCGCGAAAACGGGATGGAACGAGACTCTTCTGCATCGGGTACTCCGAATCGAGTGGATCGGCACAAGCGCCGCGACTCCCGCAACTTGGCCTGCGGTCATCTCGACCAACCGGGCCACTTCTCACCACCAGCAGCGAGGGGACCGCCGGGCGTACCGCGGGCATCGCCCCCGGGATGCAGGCAATGGTACAGGAAGCCCCCGCGTGCCCGCGCGAGTGCTCGATGGGTCGAATCCTGCTTAGAGCGACGACGAGAGCTTCATCATCGGGACAACCAGCGCCATAAAGATGAAGAGGACCAGCCCCGCGAGCGTCAGCAACAGCGCCGGTTCCATCATGCGGATCAGGACCGACAGCATCCGTTCCGTCCGCGATTCGAGGGTCTCGGCAATGGTGGTGAGGACATGCGCGAGGTTATTGGCCGACTCACCAACGCCGATCATCTCAATGACGTCTTCCTCAAGGAAGCCGCTCTCGCTCAACGGGCCAGCCAGACTTTCACCCGCCCGGACCGCCGCGATCGCATGATCGACCGCATCGACCAGCGCCGGATGCCCCGCCGCGTCTCTGGCAATCTGCATCGCCTGCAACATCGGGATGCCGTTGTCGAGCAGCGTGCCGAGCGTTCGCGCGAAGCGAGCGACGGCGATCCCCTTCAAGAGTGGTCCCAGCGACGGAAGCTGCACGACAAGATCAGCGGCACGGCGGCGGACGCTCGGAGTGCGCCGGGCCCAGACTACACCCGCAATTGTTCCCGCCAACAGGATGAGGAGCACCGGCCAATAGGTGGTGAAGAGATCGCTGATTCCTAGGAGCAGCTTCGTCGCGAGTGGCAACTCGATGCGCTTGTAGAAGTCTTTGAAGCGCGGAACGAAGAAGATCAGCATCCCGATGATCACGAGGAACCCGATCACTAGGAGCGCGACCGGATAGATCAGGTTGCCGATGACTTTCGCGCGGGTGTCGGCCTGGTGCACGAGAAACGCGCCGAGTCGCGCGAGCACTTGTTCGAGAAAGCCGCCGCGTTCGCCCGCCCGCACCATCGCCACCTGGACCGACGGGAAGATGCGCGGATGACGACTCATCGCATCGGCGAGTCGTTCGCCTTGGGCAATCTCGTCAGCGATCTGGGTGATGACAGCACCCAGCCGCGGATTGCTCTTGCCGCGCCCGATCAGCCGAAGCGATTTCAGAAGCGGGACGCCGGCCCGCAGAAGATCGGCGAGTTGTTGATAGGCCTGAGCGAGTTGCCGTGTACCGACGCGACGACCGCGTACGCGCTGCGCGCCGGCTTGGTCGATGCGCACCGGGATCAGTCCGCGCGTCGACAGTTCCGTCAGCGCTGCCGCCTCACTGGCGGTCTCCAGTCGTCCGGTGACACGCTTGCCGGTGTTGTCGCGGGCCACATAGCTGAACGCGGGCACGGAGCCATCATACGAAGAGGGACCGACGCCGGCCGCGACCTCGAACGAGTGTCAGCGCCACGCCGGCAATCGCGCCGGGAGCGGGCACTGACGAACCGGTGATGGCAATGATGTAGTTCTCGCCCAGACCCGCTTCGTTGATGTGCAGCCTGAGGTCAGGAGTCACGAGGACGAGATTGCTGAAGACCGTGCCTCCGCCGCTGCCTCCACCACCGCCTTGCATTTCGCCTGGACCGCTGCCTCCACCACCACCTCCACCACCACCGCCTGGAGCATTCGGAGTCGAGAAGGTTGCGTTGAACAGTCCCGCCGCGCCGAGAGAGATGAAGTGCTGGCAATTCCAGTCCTGATCGCCACTCACCGCGTCCATCGCAGCGAGTCGCGCAGCGAGGATGTCGCTCGTCTCGTAGTAGTGAGCGCCGTTGGGGCCGTTGTAGCTGAAGCTGGTGGAGGTTCCCGCGGCGAGCCCATCAAGCTGGAAGTAATCGATGTCCGCGCCAGGGCTGCCAAGGTACTGATTGCCGCCGCCGTCCATCACGGTGACACTCTCAAGATAGTTGAGGCCCGCGGCCTGCATCAGGGCACCGAGATCGATCGTCACCAGGGTCCGTTGCTGCGGATTCTGGACGAGCGAGCTGGACACGAATTGCTGGTAGCCGCCGGTGTAGTTCAGCATCGGCCGTGGCGCGATCTGCTGAAAGGTGCCGATGGTGATGGTGTCGGCCGACGCGATCGACGTGAGCAGGATTGGCAGCACGAGCGCGGAGACAGCGCCCGCCGTTCTGGCGGTGAGTCGAGACATGTCTGTCGTTTCCCTTCCAGTGCTCGTTCCGTTGCGATGTCGGCGACGAGCGATCGCCAAGGCGTCCAATGCCTCGGGACGCATTCACTGTGTCACGAGTCGCCGGATTCGCAATGGTCTTCTTCGCACCGCGAGTGCGACCCACGCGGGGTGTGACGAGGGTGCCGCGTGTAGCGACTGCGCGTATCGGGTCGCGTCGCTGATCGCGTTCTTATCGCTCGTTATGCTCTCTCCCGATGAGCTCTCCGCGCGTCGTCAGCCTGTTGCCTTCCGCCACCGAACTCCTGTGTGCGATCGGAGGCGAGGAACTCCTTGTTGGCCGCAGTCACGAGTGCGACTTCCCGCCAAGCATCACCGATCGCCCGGTCCTCACCGGACAGGTGACGCACGGCGGCGATTCAAAGTCGATCGACGAGGAAGTGCGAGCGAGCCTTCAGGACGGGCGATCGCTCTACACGCTCGATGCGGAGTTGCTCGCACGACTTCGCCCCGATGTCATCCTCACCCAAGACCTCTGCGAAGTCTGCTCGATCGATCTCAACACGGTGCGGCGCATCGCCGCCCAACTGCCAAACCGGCCGACCATCATCAGCCTGGATGCGAAGGATGTCTTTCAGGTCTTCGACGACCTGCTCACCGTCGGGGCGGCAGTCGGACGGGAACGGCAGGCTGAGGACGCCATGGTCGCCCTTCGCAATCGCTATTGGCAGGCGGTCGACTTCGTGAATCCCTATGTCCCCGGGCCAGAGATCGCGTTTCTAGAGTGGATGGACCCGCTCTTCGTGGGGGGCCACTGGACACCGCAACTCATCGAAGCCGCCGGCGGTCTGCACTCGCTCAATCCCGCGAAGGCCAAGAGTCGGCAGGTGCCGCCGGAGGAAATTCTGGCGGTCATGCCCGAACGGATCATCGTCTGCCCGTGCGGCTATGGTCTCGACGCGATCCGTCGCGAGCTGCCGACGCTGCTCGCACAACGCTGGTGGCCGCTTCTCCCCGCTGTCCTTGGTGGACGGCCGGACGCCGTTGCTCTGGTGGACGGCAACCAGATGTTCAATCGGCCTGGACCAAGGCTCG
>JBBQCR010000002.1:0-29495 GCA_038318935.1 Phycisphaerales bacterium | reverse complement strand
CGCCTCGCGCTGTTGCGCGAGGCGAATGTCGTCACTTCCGCATCTGGGATTCACGCATGCGACTTCGAACACATCTCTGCTTTGGGACTTTCTGCGCCGTGTTGGCACTCGGCGGCTGCGCATCGATCGATCCGCAACCCGACATCGCGGCCAGCGCGACGCTGGCGGGTCAGCGGCTTTCGACGATCCCTGACTGGTCGAAACCTTGGAATGCCCACTGCTCCTGGGACGGCACGACGCCACTGAGTGTTGACGAGTCCATCGCGATCACGCTCGAACGCAACCTCGAACTCCGCACTGCACTCTCGGACATCGCCGTCGCGCGTGCCGAACTTGCCGGAGCCGAAACACCCCCGAATCCGATGCTCGCGTTCACCTACGGCGCGTCCACCGAAGGCGCTGGTGTGAACATGATCGCGGCCAGCGCGATGCAGCAGTTGCAGTGGATCTGGCAGCGACCGACGCGCGTCGCAGCCGCCGAGGCTCGCCTGAGAGCGGCGATACTCGTTGCTGCCGATCGAGCCCTCGCGACGGTCGCGGCGGTGCGCATCGAACACGCCCGAGTCGTCGCAGCCGAGGCGAGAGTACAGGCATATGCCGAGCTCTGTGCCACGCTCACCGACCGCATGACTAGCCTAGTCCGACAGGAGCAGGCCGGATTGATCACGAGTGATGAACGGCGCATGCTGAGCGATCTCGTGGCGAAGACCGAACGCGATCGTCTCGAGGCGGACGCCACGCTGCGAACAACGAGGATCTCGCTGCTGACGACGCTCGCTCTCACGGACCGCGAGGACGATTGGAGGAGCGACGGCATCTGGGCGGAAGCGACGATGACACGGGTTGTGATGCAGCGACTCGACGTCGCAGCGGTCGCTGCGATGCTGCTCGCAGCCGATGCGGATGCGGAGCGTGCTGGACTCGCCGGACTCCCGGATCTTGCAGCAGGCATCGCCTTCGATCGGGGTACCGACGGAATGCCAACGCTCGGACCGTCGCTGACGTTCAGCCTCCCTGTCCTTGATCGCGGCGATCCCGCAAAGGCGGCGGCAGCCGCAGCCCGCGAGAAGGCGTGCCTTGCCCTGAACATCGCACGTCAGCGGGCCATCGCTGAAGTCAACGCATCGCGAGCCACCTTCGAGAGTTCACTCGCCCAGTGGCAGCGAAGCTCTGAGACTCGCCGCGCCATCGCAGGGGAGCGCGATGCGATCGCGGCCAGAGCGTTTGCGGCGGGGACGATTGACATCAGCGCTCGAACGCTCGTCCGCAGCGATCTTGCAGAACGCGAGGTTGATGCGATCAACGATCGACTCGCGACGATCGAGGCGTCGATTGCACTCGAACTTGCCATGGGGGGGGCCATGGGTGGGGCAATGGGTGGGGCAATGGGTGGCGCGATGGGCGGGGCGATCGCAGGATTCGAGACAACGATGGCGACGGGAGGCTCGCGGTGACTGCACAGGAATCGTTCGACACCTTTGGCTCGCCGCGAAGCGAGGCGATGGCCATGCCCTCGCGGCGTTGGAGAACTCGCATCCTGCTTCCCGCGCTGATTCTCCTGACCGCGTCCGCTGTTCTCCTTCGCGCCGCATGGTCGAGCATCGCACCAGCGAAGAATGTGCAAGGAACTCCGGTGGTGCTGGCGGCGATCGAACAGCGTGCCACCTCCGCTGGCGAGGGCATGGTCGAATCTGCAGTGGCGTCAACGGCAACCGTGCAGGCAGCAGGATGGATCGAGCCATCACCGTACCCGGTGTTCGCAACTGCCCTGACTGACGGTGTCGTCGAGGAAATGCTCGTCCTTGAAGGCGATCGCGTCCACAAGGGACAACCGGTCGCCCGCCTTGTGGCGGCAGACGCGAGGCTTGGCGTCGCGAAGGCGGAAGCGGACGTGCGCCGCCGACGCGCAGCACGCGATGCCGCGCGTCAGGAGTTCACGACCTTGGTTGGACCTCACCGTGCCGAGCGCGTCGCCGAAGCGAAGTTCGCCGCGGCGGAGGCCTCCATCGCCCAGTTCGCAGCGGACGATGCGATGGCGAAGGCCACACTCGCGGAACTCGAGGACGATCTCGCGCGAAAAAACACCCTTGCCGATGGCGGCGGTGTTTCGCCTTCGGAACTCGCAAAGCTCGGCTTCCGCGTCAACGCTCAGCGGGCGGCGGTAGTGGCACTCGTCGCCAGGCGTTCGATGCTGGAGGCTGCGCGAGCGGAGGCGGCAGCGGAACTCGATGCGGCTCGTCAGGGACGCGAACTGCTGATCCGCGAGACCGCTGCCTTGGAAGAAGCCGAAGCGGAATTGGCATCGGCTGATGCCATGCTGCGCGAGGCCACACTTCGTCTGGAGCGCACCGAGATCAAGGCACCCATCGATGGCGTCGTTCTCGCGCGCATGGTCTCGCCCGGCATGATGGTGTCGACCGCTGCGGCGAGCACCGAAGGGGGACGCGTGCTCTCGCTCTTCGATCCCACGCGCCTCCAGGTCCGCGCCGATGTTCCCAACGCGGACATCGCGTTGGTCGGCGTCGGTCAGTCAACAGAGGTGCGTGTGGAAGCGCTTCCCGACACGGTGCTGCATGGCGAGATTCTGCGCATTACCTCGCAAGCCGACATCGCCAAGAACACCGTGCAGGTCAAGGTGCTCCTCAAAGATCCACCTGCCGAACTCCGTCCCGACATGCTCTGTCGCGTGAAGATCCACGCGGGTCGTCAGACCGGATCCGCGCCAAGCGCGACTGGTGCCATCGGCAACAGCGCGCCGAGCGGCCGACAGCGGCTCTTCGTCCCCAAGGCACTGGTGCGCGACGGACATGTTGTCATCGCTGGCCCGCTCCGCGACGGAGTCGGTCGCACTGAGATCCGCACGGTGACGCTCGGTCGCGAGGAGCGTGATGGCTGGATCGAGGTGACTGATGGAGTTCGCCCAGGGGACATCGTGCTCGACCCGCAGCAGGTGAGTGACGGGGATCGTGTTCGAGTCACCGTGCGGCGCGATGGAGGTACGACATGAACAGCATCCTCAGCGGGAACGACACAGCGTTCGTTCGATGCCGTCGTCTGACTCGCACCTACCAGCGGGGCGACGTCGAGATCACGCCACTCAAGGATCTCGATCTCGACATCGAAGTCGGCGATTTTCTCGCGCTCATGGGACCATCTGGCTCGGGCAAGACCACTCTTCTCAATCTTCTCGGCGGCATCGATCGACCGACATCGGGTGAGCTTCATGTCGCAGGTCAGTCGGTTCACGCCCTCTCTCGCTCGCAGCTCGCGTCGTGGCGCGGACGGACCATTGGATACGTGTTTCAGCTTTACAACCTCGTCCCCGTCCTCACGGCGTACGAGAACGTGGAGCTTCCGCTGCTGCTCCAGACCATGACGCGAAAGGAACGCCATCGTCGTGTTGCCGCGGCGCTTGATCTCGTTTCGCTCACCGACCGCCACGATCACCTCCCGCGACAGTTGAGCGGCGGACAGGAGCAGCGCGTCGCCATCGCGCGGGCGATCGTGACCGACCCGAAGCTGCTGCTTGCCGACGAGCCCACTGGCGATCTCGATCGCGACAGCGCCGAACAGATCATGCGACTTCTCGAACGGCTCAATCGTGAACTGGGAAAGACCATCGTGATGGTGACCCATGACGCAAAGGTGGCGGCGCGAGCCCGCCATACCGTGGTGCTGGAGAAGGGCAAACTCGTCTCGGAGGACGCTATCTCATGAACGCACTCCGAGGATTCCTGCGCCTTCTGCCGCTTGTCGTTCGGCAACTCGCACGTCGCCCGATGCGTTCCGCGCTCACGGCCCTGGGTGTCGCCGTCGCGACACTTCTCTTTGTCGCCGTCCGAGCCATGGAATCGGGTGTGCGTGACGCAACCGAGGCGAGCGCGAACGACACCCGGCTCATCGTGTACCGCGCCAACCGCTTCTGCCCATTCACCAGCCAACTTCCGCAACATTACGCGGATCGCATCCAGCGCATTGAAGGTGTGACTTCCGCGATTCCGATTCGCATCGTCGTCAACAACTGTCGCGCATCGCTGGACGTCGTCACCTTCCGCGGCGTTCCGGATGAAGAGTTCACGCGTGCGCTCATGCCGTCCTTCAAACTACTCGATGGCAGCCTCGAGGAGTGGTTACGGCGCGGCGATGGCGCAATGGTTGGTGAAGCGCTGGCTGCTCGGCGTGGAGCCAAAGTCGGCGATCGATTTGTTGCCGCAGGTGTGAGCGTGTACGTCGCTGGAATCATCGCGAGCGAACAGCCACAAGACCGCAACGTCGCCTATGTCCATCTTCCGTTTCTGCAGGAGTCAGCCAAGGCAACGAGTGGCGGTTCAAGCGGCGCTGGCGGCATCGTCACCCAGTTCACGGTGACGGTCGATGATCCGAAACGAATGAGTGCTGTCGCGAAGGCGATCGACGCGGAGTTTGCTCGTGATCCAGCACCGACCAGCACCCGCGCTGAGAAGGCGTTCGTCGCCCGCGCAGCAGCAGATATCGTCGAAGTCAGTCGATTCGCTCGCTGGCTTGGCGTTGGGGCGTTGATCGCCGTCTTCGCGCTGGTCGCGAATGCGATCGCCCTCGGCATGCAGGATCGTGTGCGCGATATCGCGATCCTGCAGACGCTCGGATTCCGCCCCGCGCTCGTGACATCGCTGGTCATCACCGAAGGCGTGCTTCTCGGATTCGTCGGCGGAGCCCTGGGGTCGCTCGGTGCATGGATCGTCCTTCAGTTCGGGCGATTCAGCCTCACGACCGAGGGAGTCAATGTCGAGTTCGCCGCTGGGATCGGCATCGCTTTCGTCGGCTGGCTGGTCGCCGTGGCCATCGGCGGCCTCGCAAGCGTTCTTCCAGCCATCCGCGCCGGTCGCAGTGACATCGTGTCCAGTTTTCGCGCCGCCTGATCGTTCACCAGGCTTCACTCCATGCACCTTCCCTTCGACTACGCAGTGCGAAATCTCGGCCGATCGCCGTTGCGCCTCACGCTCAGCGTCGGAGGCAGCGCGCTGGTCGCACTGCTGGCCATCGCCAGCGTCGGCTTCGTGCGTGGCATGAGCGAGTCGCTGGGATCGTCTGGATTACCCAACAATGTGATTCTGCTCGGCGCCGGCAGCGAGGAGAGCATCGAACGAAGCGAGATTCTGCCGCAGGTCGCAACGCTCGTGGCGTCGGAAGTAGACGGCGTAGCGACGCTGCTGGGAATGCCGCTCGCGTCACCGGAGGTGCATGTCGCGTTGCCGATCGGTGATGCGACGCAGAATCCCATGACGGCCGTCTTTCGGGGCATCACGGCGATGGCGTTTCTGGTCCATCCGCAAGTACGGATCATCGCTGGCCGCGCTCCAGAGCCGGGCACCGATGAGATCGTGCTCGGGCGCGAGGCCGCGGCCATGCTGCGTCGCGCGGGACTTCCCAGCGAGATCGGCGCGAGCATCCCCTTCGAGCATCGCGAGCTTTCCATAGTCGGCGTCCTCTCGGCGCCAGGGACGGTCATGGAAGGAGAGATCTGGATGCAGCTTCAGTCACTCAAGATGGCGACGCAGCGCACGACGGATTCCTGCGTCGTGCTCGCCTTGACTTCCGATGGAGACATGGGTGATATCGAGGCGTTCGCGGCGACGCGCATCGATCTCGAACTGGCCACCATGCGCGAGAGCGACTACTACGCGAAACTCGGGCAGTTTCTCGCCCCGGTCCGCTGGTTGGTGATCGCGACAGCCGTACTTGTCAGTCTGGGCGGACTGCTCGGTGGTGTGATCACGATGGACGCCGCGTTCGCCTCGCGGGTCCGCGAGTTTGGAACCCTGCAGGCGCTCGGATTCCGACGCCGATCCATCGCCCGCTCGCTGCTCCAGGAAGCACTACTCGCCGCACTCGCGGGTGGGTTGGTCGCCGCAGTCATTGCAACGTTTCTGATCGACGGCGCGAGCGTGCGATCGTCGATGGGCTCGTTCGCTGTGCGCGTCGACGTCGTCGCGGTTGCTGCGGGCCTCCTCTCTTGCCTCTTTCTAGGACTCGTGGGAGCCGCTCTCCCTGCGATCCGCTGCTTGCGTCTTCCCATTCCCGAGGCACTCAAAGCGTCAACGTAGTCTGCTCTCACTCAATTCCACAAGGAAACCGCCATGCTCAACAGCCTATTGGTCGCATCCGTACTTCTCAGCTCCCCCATCGCCGCCAATGTCCGCGTCATCCCTGACACCGCAGTCGTCGCCGACGAGACCATTCCGTCGACGGTGTTCGTCAAGGAGAAACCCAAGGACGCGAAAGACGTTCGCGAGTCGAAACCCGCCGTCAAGGTCGGCGACAAGGTCACTCTGAAGGGCCGCGTCGGCGGCCGCAAGGAGCCCTTCGTCAAGAGTCGCGCGATCTTCACCGTCGCGGATTCGCGCCTTGTCGCGTGCAACGAGAAGCCCGGCGACACCTGCAAGTTTCCCTGGGATTTCTGTTGCGAGACCCCGGAGTCGCTCAAGGCAAACACGATGACCGTTCAGATCGTCGGCGCGGACAAGAAGCCTCTCAAAGTCACAGCGGAGAACGCCGGTGGATTGAAGCCGCTCTCCAAGGTGATCGTCGTTGGCGTCGTGCGCGAGGTGACCAAGGAAGGCGCGTTCGTCGTCGACGCCGAACAGATCTTCATCGACAGCTGAACGATCGCCGATTGCGTGCCGGATGTACGCTGCCACCATGCTGCTTCTGGGGATCGATCTCGGTACATCCGGCACAAAGGCTGCGCTGGTCTCGATGGAGGGACGTGTTGTCGCCACCGCGACCCACGGTCATCCATTGCATACGCCACAGCCGGGCTTTTCCGAGCAGGACCCTGAGGATTGGTGGAGTTCCACGGTCGGCGCCGTGCGCGAGGTGCTGGACGCTCCGATCGCTCGCGGTCGGCGTGTTGTGTCGATCGGTCTCTCGGGGCAGATGCACGGATTGGTGACGCTCGATCGGCACGGACGCACGCTTGGCCGTTGCCTCTTGTGGAACGACCAGCGTTCGGCTCCGCAATGCGAGCGCGTTGAGCGCGAGATGGGAATCGACACGCTTGTATCGCTCACCGGTAATCGCATGCTGCCGGGATTCACGGCACCGAAGATCCTTTGGCTGCGCGACCACGATCCCGCTCGGCTCGCGGCGACCGCGAAGCATCTTCTTCCCAAGGACTGGCTGCGATTTCGCCTTAGTGGTGCTTACGCGACCGAACCATCGGACGCCTCCGGCACGCTGCTCTTCGATTGCGCGGGGCGACGTTGGAGCGAAGAGATGTGCACGGCCCTTCAGATTCCGCGGGCCTCGCTCCCCGAGTGTGCCGAGTCCTTCGAGCCAACGACCCGACTACATGCCGATGCGGCGGCGATGCTCGGTCTGGATGCGGGCACTCCGATCGTCGGAGGTGCTGGCGATCAGGCGGCGTCGGCGATCGGTGCAGGTATCGTTCGTGAGGGCCGAGTGTCGGTCACCATCGGCACCTCTGGAGTGGTCTTTGCTGCCACCAATGCGCTTCGTCCTTCGCCGCGCGGCGAGTTGCACGCCTTCTGTCACGCGGTTCCGAAACTCTGGCATGTGATGGGTGTGATGCTGAGTGCCGGAGGCAGCCTGCGCTGGCATCGTGACACGCTGTGTCGCGACCTGATTGCCGTTGCGGCAGCGCGCGGTGTCGATCCCTACGAGTTGATGTGTGACGAGGCTGCAACAATTCCGTTCGGGTGCGATGGCCTGCTCTTCCTTCCCTACCTGAACGGCGAGCGATGCCCGCATCCTGATCCCAAGGCGCGCGGCGCGTTCGTCGGGTTGGCGAGTCATCACACGCGACCGCATCTCACGCGCTCGGTCTTCGAAGGCGTGACCTTCGGGCTGCGCGACAATCTGGATCTGCTGCGAACTTCTGGCGTCTCAACGCTCGATGTCCTGCTCGCCGGCGGCGGTGCCCGCAGTCCATTCTGGCGGCAATTGTGCTCGGACATTTTTGGACTGCCGGTCGATGCGGCTCGTGGAGACGAGGGTGGAGCCTTGGGGGTCGCACTACTCGCTGGCGTAGGCATCGGCGTCTGGCCGGACGTTTCGGCGGCGTGCGATGCGGCGGGTGCGGGAGAGTCCGTCGCCCGCTGTGTGCCGGGGCCCTTTCGTCAGCACTGCGAACCGGCGCTCGGCGCGTTTCGCGCCGCGTATCTGGCGCTCGCTCCAACGTTTCTGTGACGAAGAACTGCGGCGATGAAAAAGGGAGCCCGTCGGTTGACGGACTCCCTACCTTTTTCCGGAGGTCTTGCCTCCGCCCTAGACTGCGTCACGCATCCGCGTCCCTGCCGATTCGGCCTTGCGGCCAGACCGTGAGTGACGCTTGCAGCCACACTGCGCTCCGGGAGCGGTCGTTTCTCCTCCTCCGAGAACACGCTCCCTTTCGATGCGATCTTCAATACAGGGATCCAGAATGGTTCTTTCGCTCGCCCTCTCCTTCACGGATGTCGGAATCTGGCTGTTCACGCTCGCGGGCATGGCGGCGTTGGGTGTTGTCGCTTGGCGTGCAGTGCAGCGTCAGGAGCGCGGCGACGTGGCGCTTCAGAAGAAACTGGACGACGACGACGCGCGAGCCCGAGGCGAGTGATGGTTTCTCCCTGCGACACGATGTGGTTCCGTTGACATCCTCGGCCTCAGGCGAAGGACTGGGGTCGTTTCTTGTCCACCCAGACCTGAAGATTTCGGCCAGGACAGAGTGTTGACGCATCCGCCCATTCCTGATGGGTATAGACACGCTTCACGGAGATCTTGTAGCGGGCCATCACAACCCGCACCTGTTTGTTGAGCCCCGCCAACTGCTTTGGCGTGGGAGACTGTTCCTCGAAGTTTCCGAGGCACATGATGCCGATATTGCCTTCGTTGTGATGCTTGACGTGCGCGCCTTGAAACTTGAGGCTGCGACCTTCCCAGATCCGACCCTCGCGGTCGATGATGAAGTGATAGCCGATGTCGGCGTAACCGCGTCCCTCGGAGTGTCCCACTCGGACCCGCTCAATGCGGGCGGCGGTATCGCCAAAGTCGACTGCGGTGAACGGCTCCCAACCCTCGTGGTGAATGGTCAGATACTTCACCGGGAGCATTGGATTGATGTCGTTGACATCGGGGCCGCTGCTCGCCCAGCGCGAGCGCGGAATGACGCCTCCGATCGGAATTGGCTCCGGAGTCGACCGGACCTGCGGACCCGGCTTCGGCGCGGGGACGTTCGTGGGCGGTGCTGCGGGTGGCGGCGGAGCATCGTCGTACCGGCCGCCTGGCCACTCCGCGCCGGGCATCGCCTTGGTGGAGTTGCTGGTCGCGCATCCGGTGACGAACAGAGCCGACGCGGCGAGAAACGCGCGCCGCGCAAGCGTGGCTGCATCTACTGACAGAGACGTGCGATCTCGTTCGTGCATGGCTTTCGGTCAGGGCGCGCCGCCAAACTGCGGCTGCTGCTATCGACAGGTCGCTTTGTCGCTCGCGAGAAATGAGCGCAAGAAACTGCAGTAGTGTTCGCGGTCGATCCGCATCACGCGCGATCGCTGCTGCGCAGCTTGACGAACTGCCTCTGGAGGTTCTCCCCAGGGCAGAGTGTCTGGGCGCCGGGCCATTCACGGTGGCTGAAGACACGCGTCGACGGCACGCTGTAATAGGTACAGACGGCGCGCAGATGTGTTCGGAGTGAGGCGAGCTGGGCTGGCGTCGGCTGCTGGATCTCGAAGTTTCCCATCACCAGAATTCCGATGTTTCCTTCGTTCCGATCCTTGACGTGCGCTCCCTGCCATTTGAGGTTGCGCCCTTCCCAGATCACGCCGGCGCGATCGATCACAAAGTGATAGCCGATATCACCCCAACCCTTGCTCCGATGACCGACGCGATAAAGATCGATCCGCGACGCCATCTCGGGTCGCGACGTGCCGGTCTCCAGCCGATCGAGTCCGTCGTGATGGACGGTCACGTAACGGATTGGAAGCATCGGGTTCATCACCGAGAAGTCCGGCGGACCCTGCGCCCACGCGGCTCGCGGCTGCACACCAGGAAACGGGGACGGAGCTGCATTCACCACCGACGCGTTGCTGAACGCTGGCTTCGTCTCTGCCGCCGCGGCGGTCATCGCATGAGGCGCAGGTTCGGTCGGTGCGCCCGACCAATCGGCCTTCGGCAACGACGCGTGCTGGGCGGTCGAACAGCCCGCGAGCGAGACGACTCCGGCGACGGCAATGAACGCACGACGATCGATCATCGGCGATTCAGCGCTGGCACGGTGCCGAGAAGGATCAAGCGTCATGTTGGATGGACGGCTCCGCATCACACGAGGCGAGCCCCGCACGACGCAGGGAGAGCACGACCAGTCGGAGTATAGATCGGACTTTTCTGTGCTCGCCCCACAACGTCGTTGGTCGCAATCTCGTTCGTCCGATTCGATGCAGAACTCGCACTGCGATGCTGGCCCGCGGACCACCGTTTCGAGTCGCGGAAGGAAGGATTGCACAGCCACCGCAACTGCACGGGCAACCCTCTGTAGCGAAGAGACTTGCGCGGGCGCATCCGCAACGGGAAGAGGCCACTTCTGCTACACTCCGTCGCTCTTCAGCGACGACTCTTTCGCGTCCCCTCCGATGGGGAGCGGCGAACGGGACGGCACTGCCGCGCGAAGACGAACGAGGACTCCGAAGACACATGACGCATCCCCCCGAGACGCCGTCGAATCAGGCCGGAGCTGGTCCCAGTGTTGGCAACAGTGTTGGCAACAGTGTGAGCCCCAGTGTGAGCCCCAGTATGAGTAATGGAGCCACGAACGGAAACTCCGCCATCCCCTTCAACGCCGGCAACGGACCGCTTGGCAGCGCGGACTACACATCGGACTCCATTCAGGTCCTCGAGGGCCTCGAAGCGATCCGCAAGCGACCTGGCATGTATGTCGGCGGCACGGGACTCAACGCCCTTCATCATCTCGTGTACGAGTGCGTCGACAATTCCATCGATGAGGTGATGGCGGGATACGCGACGACGGTGACCGTGCGCATCGGCGTCGACGGATCGTGCACGGTGATCGACGACGGACGCGGGATGCCCGTCGATCCCATGCGGCACGAGAATCCCACGATCAACGGGCGCCCCGCAGTCGAAGTGATCCTCACCGAGGTGCACGCCGGCGGCAAGTTCGGCGACAACGCGTACAAGGTTTCCGGCGGTTTGCACGGCGTCGGCGTGAAGTGCGTCAACGCCTTGAGCGAATGGACCGAAGTCGAAGTCTTCCGCGACGCCAAGACCTACCTCATCACGTTCTCCCGCGGCAAGGTCACCCAACCGCTGCATGTCACCAACGACATCGGATCGACGGCAGGACACGCGTCCCGCAAGGGAACGCGCATCTCGTTCCTGCCCGACCGCGAGATCTTTCCCGATACCGTCTTCCGCTACGAGGCGCTCGAACATCGCCTCCGCGAACTCGCGTACCTCAATTCAGGCGTGACCATTCGATTCCTCGATGAGCGAGTCGATGCGAGCGGGAACCGGCGCGCCAACACGTACCACGACGAGAACGGCCTGGCCGCATACGTCGCTCACCTGAACAGCGCGAAGGCGGCGGACGGTCCGATCATCACGTTCCGATTCGAGGATCAGGCCAACAGCCTGTCTTGCGAGATCGCGATGCAATACACCGACGCGACCAACGAGAATGTGCTGCCCTTTGGCAACAACATCTTCAACGGCGACGGTGGCACGCATCTACAGGGCTTCAAGGCGGCGCTCACTCGAACCATCAACGGCTACGCGAAGTCGCACGGGCTGTTGAAGGATCTGACGCCGTCGGGCGATGACTTGCGCGAAGGTCTGACGGCGATCATTTCCGTCAAACTTCCCAATCCGCAATTCAACAACCAGACCAAGGAAAAGCTGCTGAACTCCGAGGTCGAGGGCTTTGTGTCGGGAGTCGTGGGAGAGCGGCTAGCGGCATGGCTCGAGGAGCATCCCAAGGAAGCCCGTCGCATCTGCGATCGAGCGGTACTCGCCGCCGAGGCCCGCGAGGCCGCTCGCAAAGCCCGTGAGCTGATCAAGCGGAAGGGCTCGCTCGATTCCGGTGGTATGCCCCACAAGTTGGCGGACTGTTCCAGCGACGACGTCGAGAAGACTGAACTCTTCATCGTCGAGGGTGACTCCGCAGGCGGGTCGGCCAAGGGCGGCCGCGACCACATCACGCAGGCAATTCTTCCGCTGCGTGGCAAACTGCTCAACGTGGAGAAGGCGCGGCTCGACAAGGTCCTCGGCTTCGAGGAAATCCGCACCCTGATCCAAGCGCTGCAATGCGGCATCGGCGACGACTTCGACATCGCGAAGCTGCGCTATGGCCGCATTGTCATCATGACCGACGCCGACGTTGACGGCAGTCACATCCGCACGCTGCTGCTCACGTTCTTCTTCCGGCAGATGTCGGAGCTCGTGAAGCGCGGCAAGATCTTCATCGCCCAGCCGCCGCTCTATCAGATCGCCAAGGGGCGATCGGTGAACTACGTGCTCAACGACCGTGCGATGAGCGATGCGCTTGTCGAGATCGCGCTGAAGCACGCCAAGCTCGCCGTGCGCGACGAGAACGGAACGCCGACTCGTCTCGTGGAAGGCACGCCTCTCAGGCGGCTCATCCAGTCCTTGCACCGGCTCGATGAACTGGTCACGGTCTCGCAGCGGCGCGGCATTCCGGTGACCAAGCTTCTCGCAAGCCGTCGAATGGATCCCAGTGGTGAAGGTCGTCTCCCGATTTGGCACCTCTCCTGGCAAGAGGGCGACGAGCTGTTCTGGGGCGACGCTGAAGCCCGTCGAGCGGTTCAGGACCACAAGCTGGTCCTGGACGATGATGTCGCCGAAGTCGTCAGTGCGTCCCCGCGCAACCGCATCGCGACGCTTCGCGAACTGCACGAGAATCGGGAGTTGGAGCGTCTCTTCCGCGAACTCGCGGCCAACGGGTTAGCCATCGACGACTGGGATCTGGTGCAGGAGGAATCCATCACCGGCGAGCGCTTGCCGACGCGGTACGCCTGGATCGTCGAGGGCGCCGCGAAGGCCAAGCCCAAGGTAGACGACGAGGATGCTGTCGAGATCGATCCGGCAGAGGCGACGCCTCCGCCTGAAGCTGCGCCGACTGGACCGAAGGTTGAGTTCGTCGAGGCTGCGAGTATCCCTTCGATCCTGAAGACCTTGCACGAAGTCGGACGCCGCGGCATCGAGGTCAAACGTTTCAAGGGTCTGGGCGAGATGGATGCGCTGCAACTCTGGGAAACGACGATGGACCCGAAGGTCCGCACGCTCCTGCGGGTGTCGTGGGATTCGGCGAGTGAGGCCGATGCTCTCTTCGCGACCTTGATGGGCGAAAACGTCGAGCAGCGCCGGGCGTACATCGAGAAGCACGCGATCGAAGTGAAGAACCTCGACGTGTGACGTTGTCGTGTTACCGTGCGCGCATGCTTGTCATCGCCGCCGTTCTCGTAGGTCTTGTCGCCACCGACGTTGCAGATTCGTCCTCATGGGCTCCGGCTGGTTCGACGCAGCGCACTCGATGGAGCGCAGACGTTGATCCGACGAACCCGCATCCGGAACATCCTCGTCCGCAGTTGGTGCGCGAGCGCTGGATGAGCCTCAACGGACTGTGGGACTACGCGATCAAACCGATGGACGCGGGACTCAACTTTCCCGCACAGCCGCTGGGGAAAATCCTCGTTCCGTTTCCGCTCGAGAGCTCACTCTCCGGTGTCGCCGGAAAGCTCGACAAGGACCACAGGCTCTTCTATCGCCGCACATTCACGATCGCGCCGGTGAACTCGGGCAAGCGGGTCCTGCTCCACTTCGAGGCCGTCGACTGGGGAACGAAGGTCTTCTTGAACGGCGCTTCCCTGGGAGATCATGTCGGCGGATACGAGCCGTTCAGTTTCGACATCACCGATCGACTGCGACCCGCAGACAACGAACTCGTCGTCGAAGTGTGGGACCCGTGCGACGAACAAAGCGTCTACGAACCGCCGCGCGGCAAGCAAGTCAAGGAACCCAGCGGCATCTGGTACACGTCGGTCTCGGGCATCTGGCAGTCGGTGTGGCTCGAGTGGGTGCCGGAGCGATCGATCGAGTCGGTCACTTTCGTTCCTGATCTCGTGCGCAAAAAGCTGACCATCACGCCGATGGTCCGCGGCGAGGTTGCGGCTGAGGCCCACGTCGAAATCGTCCTTCATTTTCCGGACAATCCCGATGGCGCGCCTGCGGTGGAGGCTCGCGTCCCCGCAAACGTGAGCACCGAGATCGACGTCCCCGATCCAATCGTCTGGTCACCGGAGTCGCCCAAGTTGTATTCGGTTGACCTGCGCTACGGAGCCGATCGGGCGAAGAGTTACCTCGCCTTTCGGACGGTCGAGGTGAAGGGTGATGCTCAGGGAGTCATGCGGCTCATGCTGAACAGTCAGCCGTACTTCATGCTCGGCACGCTCGATCAGGGCTGGTGGCCCGACGGTCTCTACACCGCACCGACCCTCAGCGCGATGCTGTTCGACCTCGAGGTGACGAAGTCGCTCGGGTTCAACACGGTGCGCAAGCATGTCAAGATCGAACCGGCGACCTGGTACGCCGCGTGCGATCGCATAGGGCTGCTCGTGTGGCAGGACATGCCCTCCAGCGGCCCCTACATCGGACCGAGCGATCCGGACGCCAAGCGCGCTCCGATGTCGATGAAGATCTACGAGAGTGAACTGACCGCGATGATCCGGCGGCTGTCCTTTCATCCGTCGATCGTCATGTGGGTCCCTTTCAACGAAGGCTGGGGACAGTTCGATACCGCCCGCATTGTGCAACTGGTGCAGACAACCGATCCGACGCGGCTCGTCAACAACGCCAGCGGATGGACCGATCGCGGCGTCGGTAGCGTGCTCGATGTGCACGACTATTCGGCTTCGCTCGCGGGGCATTGCCCCAAGGGTGACGGCAAGCGAGCGACGGTGATAGGCGAGTTCGGGGGCCTCGGGCTGCCGATTCCCGGCCATCTCTGGAGGGAGTCCGGCTGGGGCTATCGCAGCTTCAAGGATCCAATCACCCTCACCGACGCCTATGTCGCGCTCCTCGATGAAGTCCGCGAGTTGCGGTACGACGGATTGTGCGCTGCGATCTACACGCAGACTACCGATGTGGAGATCGAGATCAACGGACTGATGACCTACGACCGAGACGTGCTGAAGATGACCTCTTCGCGCGTGCGCACTGCAAACGACGCCGCAACCGCGCCGATGCTGGGTACAAGGACCGTGACCCCGGTCGTCTCGTGCGCCGCGGACGGTGCAAAGATCCTGTGGAGATACACCCTCACGGCACCGGCCGACGGTTGGTCCGCAAGCGGCTTTGACGACACATCCTGGACCGAAGGCGCTGGTGGATTCGGCACGGCAGAGACACCCGGTGCGATCGTTGGCACCGCATGGAGTACCAACGACATCTGGTTACGGCGACGAATCACGATCGACGCCGACGCCAAGCCGACGCATCTCCTCATCCACCACGACGAGGATGCCACCGTGTGCATTGACGGCACTGTCATCGCTGAACTCGCAGGATTCACCGGCAATTACGGGCGAATCGCCCTCACTGAAGCGGCCCGTGCCCTCCTCACGCCAGGCGAGCACGTCCTCGCCGTCCATTGCCGCCAGACCAGAGGTGGTCAGTTCGTTGATGTTGGTTTGGTGCGACTCGAACAAAGGCCGTGACGACTTCATGGCTTGATCGGCGCGACTGGAACCTTGATCGGACGCGGAGGAACTGGCGGCACGATGCCAGACTGCTCCTTGTTGCGCGCCTTGAGATGCTCGATCGCCGCCTTGAGCTGGGCATCGTCACCGAGGAACGTCGCGTGCGGAAGATTGTCGACCACGATGTCGGGCTCGACGCCGTGGCCTTCGATCAGCCATACGCCCTTGGCGTCGAACACGCCATTCTCGCCGGCGCTGGCGATGCCGCCATCAACCATCCGATTGCTTGAGCTGAGCCAGATCTCGCCACCCCACGTACGCGTGCCGATGACTTGACCCAGGCCCAGTCGCTTGAATCCTTCCGAGAACGCTTCTCCGTCCGAAGCGGTGGATTCGTTGCACAACACCACGATCGGCCCCAGAAATGCAAACTGCATGTTCCACGTGGGCCCACGACCGGCGGGCTGATTCCAGAACATCCAGGCCTTGCGCATCAGCCGGCTGAGAATCCAACTGTCGATGTTGCCGCCGCGGTTGCTGCGCACATCGACGATGAGTCCCTTGCGGTTGAACACCGGGTAGTAGTCGCGAGCGAAGGCGGTGAAATCATCGCCACCCATCGCCCGAAGATGCACGTACCCGAAATCGCCGTTACTCATTTCGTCGACTGCAGCCCGGCGCGTCAGCTCCCAACTGCGATAGCGAAGTTCCGCGTCCTGCTCTGCGGACAGCGGCCGCACGATCACATCGTGCGGCTGCTCAGCGCCCTTGGAGAGAACACTGAGAAGCGTCTGTCGACCGGCCTTACTGCGAAGGAGGACCGACGGACTCTGGACCGACAGCGTCGATACTCCGTCGATCGCGCGAATCACATCGCCGACCTTTCCGTTCACCGTCGGCTCGTCGAGCGGCGACCGTACGCCGACTCCAACTTCGTCGGAATCGCTGACCGGGATCGAGACCACGCGCCAACCACCTGCAGCGTCGTCACGGATGAGTTCGGCACCGAGGGTTGCGGTCATGATGCGATCGTTGCCGCGACGAAGGTCGCCGCCATTGACGAAGTGATGCAGAGCCGAAAGTTCGCCGGTCATCTCAGAGAGGAGATCCGACAGCTCCTCGCGGCTGCGGACCCGCTCAACCCACGGCAGATACTTGTCGAGCACCGCTCGCCACTGCACGCCATGCATGTTGCGATCGTAGAAGTAATCGCGCAGCATGCGCCACGCGTCGATCGTCATCTGTCGCCATTCATCGATCGGTGCCACGGCGAGAGATATTCCCGCGAAGTCAACGGCGGCGTCAGGCTTTTCTAACGTCGCAGGCGCGGGCGCCGCGTCGATGATGAAGCACTTCGCATCGCGCCGTACCAGCATCTTCAGACGGTCCGCGGAGAGCTCGACGCCTGAGACGTTCGCCAATACCGTCTTTGGTTCGGGTGATTCGTTGGTGATAGGAACCGCCCACAGCGTTCCCTTGCCCGGAGTCTCATCGTCCGCAAGGGCCAGTGGATCGAAGGCGAGCCAGAAGATCGCCTTCTCGGTCACGAGCAAGGCGGCGCGACCGAAGTTCGTGACTGGCGTCGGCACCTGCTCGATGCGCGTCGCGAGTCCGTCCACGTCGATCTCAACTTTCGCGGCGGGCTTGTCGGTTGGCTTGTCTGCGGGCTTGTCTGCGGGCTTCGCGTCGGGCTTCGACTCTGGAGCCTTCGCAGCCTCTTTCTTCTTCTCTTCGCTGTTCTTCTCAGCAGCCTTCTCCGCCAGTTTCTGCGCCGCCATCACCTCGTCGTTGGGCTGGAACGGCGATCGTGTGCCGGACTTGAGCGCGAGCTGATAGATGTTCCCCGTCTTGTCGAAGTAGGGCTCGGGCTGCCGCGGACCCCACGGACTGCCGACGATCGACTTGAACACGCGATCGCTCAGGAAGTAGAGGAACTTTCCGTCCGGACTCCAAGCGGGCTTGTAGCTGTCGTAACGATCGGTCGTGGCGTTGAGAATCGAACCACCCTCGGCGGGCCACAGACGGATCTGCCGATTCGCGTTCGCCGCGGGCGCGACGTATGCGAGCCAGCGGCTGTCGTACGACCACGTGAGGTCGTCGATCTGATCGATCAGATTCTCTTCTACGAGCGTGCTCGCATTCTTCTCGACGTCAAACACCCAGAGTCGCTGGAGCTTGTCGATGTGCGCGATGCGCTTACCGTCCAGCGACGGAACGGCTCGCCAGCGCAGCGTCGTCGCATCGCTCGTCTTCCGTTGCGGTGCACCGACGCCATTGGCCGGAAGGATCACAAGCTCCAGTTCGCCGGACTCGTCGGAGATGGCGACGAGCGTGCTGCCATCGGGCATGAATGTGGCTTCGCGATAACGGATGCCTGGACGACGATCGACTTCGACAGTGCGTCCCTGCTTCGCCGGAGCGACGAAGACGTGGCCTCGGGTCGTGAGGACGACACGATCTCCGTTGGGCGACAGATGCACGCTGCTCGCGCTGGCCGCAGGATCCTTCACCCACTTCTCGCGCGTCTGGTCGAGATCCGATGCGAGTCGGATGTCGAGCAGGCGATCCTCGCCGGTTCCAAGGTCGAAGAGCCGTAGATCGGGGCCGAGCTGGTAGACCACCCGATTGCCGTCAATCGCCGAGCCGCCGATGTCAAAGTCGGTGTGCTTGGTGTGCTGCTTGAGATCACTGCCATCGGGCTTCATCGACCAGAGATTCATACGACCCGATCGGTCGGTGGTGAAGACGATGCGATCGCCTCCCGTCGCCCGATGCAGCAGCGGGCGACGGCTCGTACCCGCATAGTCCGCGGTGAGCGGCTTCGCCTCGTCGCCCCGTGCGCCGGTGGCCGGCATCGCAAATCGCCACAACTGCTGCGCGGTACCGCCCTGGTATCGATCGGTGTGGCTGCCCTGAAACTGAAGGCGTGTGAAAACGAGGTTGGTCGCGTCGACGAAAGCGGCGTCGGAACATTGCGCCAGCGGAACCGCATCACGCACATCGGTTGCGATGTCCTGGCGCCACGTGCGGATCGAGGGCAGCGTTGATCCGGCATCGGTCGCGTACAGGAGCTTTCCGTCAGGCGTCCAACTGGTGACGCCGACGCGGCCAGCGTCCCAGGTGCGGCGCGTCGGAAGTCCGCCGGCCAGCGGCATGGTGTAGACCTCGCGCGGACCTTCGTAGGTCGCGGTGAAGGCCAACGTCTGTCCGTCGGGCGAGATCGACGGGTCCTTCTCCTCACCCGCGTGTGTCGTCAGCCGCATCGCCTGTCCACCGGACAGTCCCGTTCGCCAAAGATCTCCTTCCGCAGCGAAGACGATGATGTCGCCGCGCATCGCCGGCATTCGGTAATAGCCAAGCGTCGCGGGCACATCGGTCTTTGCAATGTCGCGAGCCGCGGGTGTCGGCGGATCGCTCGCGGAGGCCGCCCCGATGCCGACGCCACTGGCGACAAGGACAACGGCACAGACAAGCGGGCGAGCGAAACGACTGGAGTGGAGGAACATCATGATTCGTTGCCTTCGGACCGGAGCAGACAGTGGAAGAACTGAAATTACTCGCCAGACTCGACACGGATGCACCTTGCCGCAGCAGTCGCGACGCGCCGCGCGGCCTTCGTGTCGCGCCCGCGGGCCAGCACGACGCCCATGCGCCGATACGGGCGCACACTCGGCTTCCCGAAGATCCGTACCTCGACGCCCGGCATCTTCATCGCCTTGTCGATGCCGCGGTAGGTTGGCGGCTCGGAGGATTCGAAATCCGCAAGGACCACAGCGCTAGCGGTCGGTCCGTGGTACGCGATCTCCGGAATCGGGAGCCCCAGGATCGCACGCACATGCAGATCGAATTCGGAGAGGTCCTGCGACCACAGCGTCACCATGCCGGTGTCATGCGGCCGCGGTGACAATTCGCTGAAGAGCACCGAGTTTCCGCGCACGAAGAACTCGACACCAAAGATACCGGCGCCGTCGGGGCCTGCGATCCAGTCGGTGATCTTCTTGGCCATCGCTTGGGCTGACCGGATCAGCGCTGGCTTCATCGGGCACGGCATCCACGATTCCTGATAGTCACCGCGCTCCTGTCGGTGGCCGATCGGCTGCACGAAGATGGTGTCGCCCTTGCCTTTTCGCTGCTTCACCGTCAGCAGCGTGATTTCGTAGTCGAAGCGAACGAACTCCTCGACGATGACCATCACTCGATCGCCGCGCATGCCGTCGACCGCGTACTTCCATGCCTTCTCAAGATCCGAGCTTCGCTTCGCGACCGACTGACCCTTGCCGGACGAACTCATCACTGGCTTGATGACGCACGGGAACCCGATGCCGCCTCGGGTGCGGGTGACGGCATCCTTCAGTTCCGCGACGTTCGACGCGTAGGCGTACTTGGCGGTCGGTAGCTTCAGTTGTTTGGAGGCGACGTCGCGAATCGCGTCGCGATTCATGGTGAGAAACGCGGCACGAGCGCTCGGCACGATGCTGACGCCACGCTGTTCCAACTCGATGAGCCGCTCGGTTCGGATGGCTTCGATCTCGGGAACGACGAAGTCGGGTGCATGCTTGCGGACGACGCGCTCGATCTCGTCGCCGTCGAGCATGTCGATCACCTCGTGGGCATCGGCGACCTGCATGGCCGGCGCGCCACGATATCGATCGACCGCAACGACGCGGCAGCCGAGCCGCTTGGCGCTGATCGCAAACTCCTTGCCGAGTTCCCCGGATCCCATGAGAAGCAACGTGGGCATGGTGTAGGCAGAGTAATGGATCGAGACGAGCGAGGCGTCACGTCGCCGGATCACGCACGCGGGCCTCGCGAAATCCCTGGGCCCGCAGGATGCACGCGTCGCAATGCCCGCACGGAACCACGCGATCGCCGCTGGTCACCGGGTCGTAGCAGGTCATTGTCAGGCCGAAATCGACACCAAGCGCGAGGCCGCGACGCACGATGTCGGCCTTGCTCATCGTCGCCAGCGGCGCGTGCAGGGTGATACGACGTCCTTCGACTCCCATGCGTGTCGCGAGATTGGCCATCCGCTCGAACGCCGCGATGAACTCCGGTCGGCAGTCCGGATACCCGGAGTAGTCGATCGCGTTGACACCGATGAAGAGATCGCACGCGTCGAGGGTCTCTGCGAATCCGAGCGCTACCGCAAGGAAAATCGTATTGCGGGCTGGAACGTAGGTCGCCGGAATGGCGTCCGCTGCGCCCCCCCGCTCGATCCGATCCTTCGGCACATCGATATCCGCCGTCAGGGCCGAGCCGCCGAAGGCTCGAAGATTGAGTTGAATGACGACGTGCTGGGCAGCTCCAAGCGCCGTCGCCACCCGCCGCGCCGCATCGAGTTCCGCCCGATGTCGCTGACCGTAGTCGAACGACAGGGCATGGGATTTGAAACCCGCTGCCTGTGCCTCGGCAAGCGAGACTGCGGAATCCATGCCCCCTGACAACAGGACCACGGCGTGTCGAACCAACTGCTTCGTCCTTCCTGGTGCGCTCGCAGAGATTCGTCACGCCGGGCTTGGGACGGTTTCGAGCACTCGTTGCATGATGCGTCGCGTGGTTTGCGTGTCGCCCGAGTGGAGATAGCTCTTGCTGATGACCCGGTGGGCACAGACCGGCAGCACGTTCTGCACGATGTCCTCAGGCTCGCAGTGTTCGCGACCCTTCATGACCGCGGTCGCCCGCGCCGCCTGGACCAACGCAAGCGAACCGCGCGGACTTACACCGACTTGCAGATCCTCGTGTTCGCGCGTCGCGGTCGCGAGCGCGATGACGTAGTCGATCAGTGACTGTTCCATGCGGACCCGGTCGACCGCCTCCTGAAGTTGCAGCACTTCATCGCCAGTCATCACCGGTTGGAGATCCTTGAGAGCAGTCCGAGCCGGCTGTTTCTGAAGGATGCGACTTTCGTCGTCTGGTGCCGGATAGCCAAGCGACGTTCGCATGAGGAAACGGTCGAGCTGATTCTCAGGCAGGAAGTAGGTGCCCTCAAACTCGTAGGGGTTCTGCGTTGCAACGACCATGAACGGCTGCGGGAGCGGAATCACCTGTCCCTCCGCAGAGACCGTGCCTTCGCTCATCGCCTCGAGCATGGACGACTGTGTGCGCGGGGTCGTTCGGTTGATCTCGTCGGCGAGCACGACGTTGGCGAAGATCGGCCCGCGGCGAAACTCGAACCGCCCTTCCGAACTGTGGCTGTTCGGCCCTTCGCGGACGAAGACGCTGACCCCGGTGACATCGGAGGGCAGCAGATCCGGGGTGCATTGGATGCGGCTGAAGCTGCAACGAATGCTCTTCGCGAGGGCGTTTGCCAACACCGTCTTGCCGACGCCGGGAACGTCCTCGATGAGTACGTGGCCGCGAGCCATAAGACAGACGAGCAGTCGATCGACCGCCTGCGCATTGCCCATGTAGACGGAGGTGATGTTCCGCCGGAGTTGGTCGAGAGCCTCACGCATCGCGTCGCTGACGGGCGGACCCAGGGTCTGCGCCGTGTGGCCTGAAGAGTCGCCGGGGTGGGGGCGGACAGTCGCGCCCGTACCACGCTCGATGCACTCGAAGCAGTCACCGCACCCACCGTCACTTGTGTCAGGCGGGGCGGCGGAGTATAGCAGTCAGTCTCAACTCTCCCTGTGCGGTCAAGAGACACTTCGATCGCTTGCGGCATGGCCTTCGTGGGCGCGTGGTCGGCCGCTCCAATCATGTCGGCGCCCTCGCGCTCCTTGGCTGATTTCCACGCATTCCGCGTCTCAACGGCACTCCCGTGCAAGGGATGTCGCTATGACCTGCGCGGGCTCCACGCGGACGGTCGCTGTCCGGAATGCGGGCTCGAGGTCATTGAGTCGATCGCGCAGCGCGTGGATCCGGAGTTGGCGTTCCTACCTCCCCTCCCCCACGCCCGCATTGCGGGATCGAGCCTCTTGATCGTCACCTGTGCGATGGCCACGGCGACTGTCGTTACAACCTTGTCCGCCGCATCGATTTGGCTTGCCCGCCTCCCGCCCGACGTTTGGCGGGACGCCCTCGCTCAGTGGTTGCCGCCGACGTTGTCGCTCCAGCTTGCCGCCATCCCGCCAGCGGCGATCGGAGTCGCGACACTCGCTGCCCTCGGTCTCGTCCGCTGGGGGGGGTACCGATCCGCTCGCCGCTACCTCCTGCTGTTTGGACTCGGCGCTTGGCTCATCGCGTCTTCGCTCCCACCGGAGGAGCTCCCCCTCGCCCTCTCGGGTGCGGCTGCGATGATTTCCCTGATCGGCCTTGGACCCATCGTGACGAGCCTTGGCA
Organism: Phycisphaerales bacterium; assembly: GCA_038318935.1. Classification (GTDB taxonomy): domain Bacteria; phylum Planctomycetota; class Phycisphaerae; order Phycisphaerales; family SM1A02; genus JAEUIT01. Next base: position 6,513 of record JBBQCR010000002.1, on the reverse strand, counting down.
AGCGAAGCCGTACCTACCGTCTGACGACGAGGGCACAGCAGACGATCGGCCCGCTGACCTCCGCTATCGCGGTGGCGGTCCTCTCGCTCCTCGTCGCGCGATGGCTGGACCCGATTCCCAACTTCGTCTCGAGCGCCACACTCCGCCTGATCGCGACGGTGAGTCTCGGGATGGCGGTCGTCGGCTTCCTCTACTTGGTCCTCAACGGATTCTGGATCTGGAAGGCTCTGTGGTGGTGGCAGCCCCTCCTCGAGCGCGTCTTGGATCGAACGGATGGAGCATCGACGCAACCCGATCCCGAGACCTGATCTGCCAGCTTGGCAGAACTCTCATGAGGGATCGCTCAAGTGTCAGCAGCGGTGGCGAGTGAGCGGGAGGGTCGTCGTGCTTCGGTGTCTTCGCGTTTCGTGCAAGACCCGGTCAGAGCCGCGCCGGTCGCCATCATCACCGTCCGAGCACTGGACTCATCGGTTTCCCGCCGACTGGCGCGGCGTTTGATGATCGGCTCCCCTCCCTCGCGGGCCGTACCGCTCGTGCTTGGGATTCAATTCCACCCGCCTGTTCCCCCCCGTACCTGACGTCGTCCCGGCCAGAATCTCGGCCTTCGGACGTTGTCAGGGCTGTTTGGAGACCCGTCTCATGGCCGTGAAGGAACTCACCTTCGACAACGAAGCCCGAAAGTCGCTCCTCGCTGGCGTCGAAAAACTCGCCGCCGCCGTCAAGAGCACCCTTGGCCCCCGTGGCCGCAACGCCGTGCTCGACAAAAGTTGGGGCGGACCGACCGTGACGAAGGATGGAGTGTCGGTCGCTGAAGAGATCGAACTCCGCAACAAGGTCGAGAACATGGGCGCCAAGCTCGTGAAGGAGGCCGCCAGCAAGACCTCCGACGACGCGGGTGACGGCACCACGACAGCAACCGTTCTTGCGGAAGCACTTTTCAAGGCTGGCACCAAGCGCCTCGCCGCAGGCATTGAGCCCAACGCCCTTGCTCGCGGCATGCGGAAAGCCGTCGACGCGGTCGTCGAGAACATTCGCTCGATGGCGCGTCCGGTTGACAAGGTGAGCGGCGGCATCGGCGCCGTCGCGAGCATCAGTGCAAACAACGACGCAGCGATCGGCAAGATCATGGCGGACGCGTTCGCCAAGGTAGGCAAGGACGGCGTCATCACCGTTGAGGAAGGCAAGGGCCTTGAGACAACCGTTGACGTCGTCGAAGGCATGCAGTTCGATCGCGGATATCTCAGCCCGAACTTCGTGACCAACACCGAGCAGATGACGGTGGAGTTCAACAAGTGCCTCGTGCTCATCCACGAGGACAAGATCGACTCGATCACCAAGCTCGTTCCCTTCCTCGAGAAGGTGATGGACACCAAGAAGCCGCTGCTCATCATCGCCGAGGACATCACCGGCGAAGCGCTTTCGACGCTGGTCATCAACAAGCTTCGCGGCGTGCTCAACGTGTGTGCGGTCAAGGCCCCGGGTTATGGCGATCGCCGCAAGGCCATGCTTGATGACATCGCGGTCCTCACCGGCGCTACGCCGATCATGAAGGACCTCGGCATCGAGCTCGACAAGGTCACCATCGCCCAGCTCGGTCAGGCGAAGAAGGTGGAAGTCAACGCGGACAACTGCACCATCATCGAAGGTGCCGGTTCGACGCAGTCCATCAAGGGCCGTGTCGAGCAGATTCGCGCTGAAATCGAACGGACCGACAGCGATTATGACCGTGAGAAGCTGCAGGAGCGACTCGCCAAGCTCGCTGGCGGCGTCGCGCAGATCAACGTCGGCGCAGGTTCCGAGGCCGAACTCAAGGAGAAGAAGGCCCGCGTCGAGGACGCGTTGCACGCCACGCGTGCCGCCGTCGCCGAGGGCGTCGTTGCGGGCGGCGGCGTGAGCTACGTCCGTTCCATCGCTGTGCTTGAGAAGGTTCGCAAGGGCTGCACCAACGAAGAGAAGCACGGCGTCGACGTCGTCGAAGAGGCGCTTCAAGTGCCGCTTCGCACGATCGCCGACAACGCCGGCGAGAAGGGAAGCGTCATCGTCGCCAAGGTGCGCGAGATGAAGGGTGACGAAGGCTTCAACGCCCTGACGCTGGAGTTCGGTGATCTCGTCAAGCAAGGTGTCATCACACCGGCGAAGGTCGACCGCACCGCATTGCAAAATGCTGCGAGTGTCGCGGCTCTGCTCCTCACCACCGATTGCGCCATCGTCGAGGCTCCTCAGGCCAAGGAAGAGAAGGGCGGACATGGCCATGATCACGATCATGGCATGGGTGGCATGGGCGGCATGGGCGGTGGCATGGGCGGCATGGGTGGCATGGGTGGCATGGGCTTCTGATCCCTGCTCTCTGCACGTCCCAGATCACGACTCGCACGCATCGCGTTTCACACGAATTCAACACCACGGCATACGACCGACCGGAGTCCCCACATGAATGTCCGTCCCCTCGAAGATCGCATCGTCATCAAGCCCATCGAGCCCGCAACCAAGACCTCGTCGGGGCTCTTTCTCCCCGAGTCCGCCAAGGAACGACCGATGCAAGGCAAGGTTGTGGCCGTCGGGCCAGGCAAGCTCCTCGACAACGGCGAGCGCTCCAAGCCGCTCGTCAAGAAGGGCGACACCGTCGTGTACGGCAAGTACGCCGGCACCGAGATTGAGATCAAGAATGTGCCGCACGTGATCTTGCGGGAGGGCGAGTTGCTCGGCCTCCTCGAAGGCTGACGCGTCCGCGATTCCCCACTGCATTCACGAAAGCGAACACATATGGCTACGAAGCAGATGAAGTTTGATGTCGGAGCTCATGTCGAGCTCAAGCGCGGCGTCGACAAGCTCACGCAGGCGGTCGCGGTCACGATGGGACCGATCGGCCACAACGTCCTCATTCAGAAGAGTTGGGGAAACCCGACGGTCACCAAGGACGGCGTCAGCGTCGCCAAGGAGATCGACCTTCCCGAACCGTTCGAGAACATGGGCGCGAAGATGGTTCAGCAGGTCGCGAAGAAGACCGCCGATGTCGCGGGCGACGGCACCACCGCCGCCACCGTGCTCGCTGGCGCCATCTTCAACGCCGGGCTGCGGCACGTCGCTGCTGGCGCCAATGCCGTCGCCATCCAGCGCGGTATCAACGCGGCTGCTGCGGTCGCCTCTGACGCAATCACGGCCATGGCCAACAAGTGCAAGGGCAAGGCTGATTTCGAGAAGATCGCCACCGTCTCCGCCAACCACGACTCCGCGATCGGCAAGCTCATCGCTGAAGCGATCGACAAGGTTGGACACGACGGCGTTGTCGAGATCGAGGAAGGCAAGACCAGCGAAACCTCCCTCGACTACGTTGAGGGCATGGCCTTCGACAAGGGCTTCCTCTCACCGTACTTCATGACCGATCCGAAGAAGGCTGAGTGCGTTCTTGAGAATCCGCTCATCCTGATCTACGAGAAGAAGATCTCCAATCTCGCCGACCTTCTGCCGCTCCTGAACAAGGTTGCGACAGCCGGCAAGCCGTTGCTCATCATCGCTGAAGAGATCGACAACGAGCCGCTCGCGGCCCTCGTGGTCAACCGTCTCCGTGGCGTGCTCAACGTCTGCGCCGTCAAGGCGCCCGGCTTCGGAGATCGTCGCAAGGCGATGCTCGGCGACATCGCCGTTCTCACGTCCGGAACGTTCTTCGCGGAAGAACTCGGCCGGAACCTTGAGGACGTCGAACTCAAGGAACTCGGTACCGCGAAGAAGGTCGCGATCACCAAGGACGAGACTGTCATCGTTCAGGGAGCCGGCAAGAGCAAGGACATCGAAGCCCGCGCTGCCCAGATACGGGCGCAAGCTGAGAAGGCGACCAGTGAATACGACCGCGAGAAGCTCCAGGAGCGCCTCGCGAAGCTCACCGGTGGCGTGGCCATCATCCATGTCGGTGGCCAGACCGAGATGGAGATGAAGGAGCGCAAGGATCGCGTCGACGACGCGCTTCACGCGACTCGCGCTGCTGCGAAGGAAGGCTACGTTCCTGGCGGCGGCGTGGCATTCATCCGGGCCATAGACGCCGTCGAAGCAGCCCAGAAGAAGGCCAAGGGCGACGAAAAGTTCGGCTTCGACATCGTGATCGACTCGCTGGTGTCCTGCACCCGACAGATCGCCTCGAACGCTGGCGCCGACGGCGACCTCGTGGTCGAGAAGGTGCGTGAGGGCGGCGCCAAGAATCCGGGCTTCGGCTTCAACGCCGCGACCGGCGAGTACGTCGATCTCGTGAAGGCCGGCATCATCGATCCGGCGCTCGTCGCAAAGACGGCTCTGATGAACGCAGCCAGCGTCGCAGGGCTGATGCTCACGACCGATGTCATCATCACCGAGCTCAAGGATGAGACCAAGCCAGTCGAAGGCGCGGTCTGCTGAGTTCCCATTCGGATTCCGCGGCCCGTCCGTGAAAGCGGACGGGCCGTCTTTGGTCGAAGCAAACGGTCCGGGCAGTCTCGCCTCTCCTTCCTCCCTCGATGGCTACGCAGCGCGATTACTACGAGATCCTCGGGGTCGAGCGCACCGCATCCGGAGAGGAGATCAAGCGTTCCTATCGTCGCCTCGCGATGAAGTACCACCCGGACCGCAATCCGGGCAACGCTGAAGCCGAGACCGAGTTCAAGTCCTGCGCCGAAGCGTACGAGGTGCTGATCGACACCGATCGACGCTCCCGCTACGACCAGTACGGACACGCGGGACTTCGGCAGACCCCCGGACACGACTTCCGGTCGATGAACGTCGAGGACATCTTCTCGATGTTCGCCGACATCTTCGGCAACAACACCCAGGGTGGTCGCGGCGGAACTCGACGAGGTCAGCCGCGCGGCTACGACCTTGAGACGGAGGTCGAGATCACGCTGGAGGAAGTGCTCGCGGGAACCGAGCGGGATGTCGAATTCAAGCGTCTTGATGTCTGCGCGACCTGCAAGGGTACCGGAGCAAAGCCAGGGTCCAACCCGGTCAAGTGTCCCACGTGCGATGGTCACGGCCAGGTACAGCAGACCGGCTTTGGCGGGATGTTCCGCATGGTCACGACGTGTCCCAACTGCCGCGGACGCCGAACGATCATCAGCGAGAAGTGCAGCGATTGCCGCGGCCAAGGCCGCGTCCCACTGCAGCGCAAGCTCAACGTGAAACTGCCACAAGGGATCGCGGACGGTCAGATCGTTCGGGTATCCGGCGAGGGCGAACCGCCACCGCCGGAGATGAGTCCGACCGGCGAGGGTCCCAAGGGCGATCTGCACGTCGTCGTGCGGGTTCGTGACCACGATCGCTTCGAGCGCGATGGCGACAATCTTGTCATGGTGCAGCAGATCGCGTTCGCGCAGGCCGCGCTCGGTGCGACCATCCGATTCAATACGCTCGACGGGACGCACGATCTGGTAATCGAGCCCGGAACTCAGCACGGCGATGTGTATTCGGTGACAGGCGAAGGACTGCCGAATCTGCGCAGCCGAAAACGAGGGGACCTGAACGTCCTGATGCAGCTCGTCGTTCCGAAGAAGCTCAGTGATTCCCAACGCAGGCTGCTGGCTGACTACGCGAAGACGGAGAATCTTGAGGTCAACAAGCAGTCACCAAGCCTTTGGAAGAAGATGAAGGACACTCTCAGCGGTTGAGGATCACGATGAATACGAACCCGACCGACCACGAGCGGAATCCAATGAACAGCCCCGACGATTCGGAGGCCACCGTTCTCGCCAACGAAGAGACCGCTGCGCTTATCGAAAAGCTGACGCAGGAGCGCGATGAGGCCATCGCCGCCTACAAGCGCTCCCTCGCCGACTTTGCCAACTTTCAGCGCCGAGCCAGCGAGAGCGAACTGCGGGCCCGCGATGGCGGCGTGATGTTCGTCGCCCGCTCGCTGATGCCGGTGCTCGATCAGATGGACCTGTCGCTCGCCCAGAACACGGCGACGCTCACCGTCGATCAGATGCTTCAGGCGATCGCAATGGTCCGGACGGACATGAACAAGGCTCTCGAACGAACCGGCATCGAGCGACTCGTGCCCGCGAGCGGAGACGAGTTTGATCCGCACTTCCACGAAGCGGTCATGCGCCAGCCCGTCGATGGCGTCGCTGGCGGACACATCGCGAACTGCTTCCAAGCGGGCTACCGACTCGGCGAGATGACGCTGCGTCCCGCGAAGGTCAGCGTCACTCCAGACTGAGCCGACCAATGCCAACGTACGAATACGCTTGCCGAGCGTGCGGACACGAGTTCGAGTCCTTTCACTCGATCACCGCGTCGCCGCTGAAGAAGTGCCCCAAGTGTGGCAAGTCCAAGGTCGAGCGCAAGATCAGCGTCGGCGGCGGCATTCTGTTCAAGGGTGGCGGCTTTTACGAAACCGACTATCGCGGCGATGGCTACACGAAGGCTGCGGAGGCGGAGAAGAAAGCGGCGGAGCCCGCGCCCGTGCCCTCCGCGGATTCCGCCGGGGCGGCAGCATCGGCACCGACAGACAAGCTCAAGCCGAACTCGACGCCAGCCTCGAAGTCCGACTCT
>JBBQCR010000001.1:0-31599 GCA_038318935.1 Phycisphaerales bacterium | reverse complement strand
CTGGAAACGAGCGCTCGAACTCGACGCCGATCTTCAACTCGATCCGCTGGCCCAGCTCACCCCGAAGCAGCGGGCGGTGATTGACGAACGCATCGCCAGTGCTGCACGGGCCGAGCGAGGCGAGATGACGCTGCCACCTCGTTGGCCGCTGCAGGCGCCGCGGCAGGCGCGATAGCGTCAGCCGCTCAACCGCGTCACAACAATCTCACCAAACGATCTTCGATAGCTCACGCCGCGCGACGGCGGGAACTTGGCCATGCCTTCGGCACGCAACGCTGGCGCGGCGTCGCGCTCGTAGGTTGCGAAACTCTCGCGTGAGGCGAAGTGATAGTGGACTTCGAGCGTCAGCGGATCACCATCGAGCCGCACGACCGTCGCGTCGAGGGCTCCGCCGCGGAGGACATCCGCAAGATGGCCGTCGCGTAACCAAGCGACCCACTCGTCGGCCACGTGCCCATCGACGAATGTCGCGGTCACCGTATAGAGGAACTGCGTCATGAGCCGCGTCGTCCGTCGTTGGCAGGTTGCGAGGTAGCAGTTGATGCGGTCGACTTCACTGCACCTCGAGCGGCGGCAATCGCATCGAGCACTTGTTGCGGCGTATAGAGTTCACTCTTGAAAACTTGGCGGCCATCGGGGGCATAGACGGCCAGCCACGGAATGGTGATGCTTCCGGATTCCTTCAGGCGCTTGTTGCCCGCTTCGGCGTTGCCGGTGAGATCGACCTTGATCGGTGTGACGCCCTTGGCGTTCAGGGCCGAGGCGACCGCTTCGGTGTGCAGTACGCCAGTCTCAAGCAACTTGCAGTTGAGGCACCACTCGGCGGTGAACTCCATCACCACCACATCGCCGCGCTTCATGGCGTCGTCGAGTCGAGCGGTCGTGTAGTAGGTCCAGGCGATCGGACCTTTCGTGGTCTGCTCGTGGCCGATGAAGACACTGATGGCGGCGACGGCCAAACCGATGCCGCCGAAGATTGCTCGGCGTCCGCTGCTCCGGGTGATCTGGAGCGTGCGGACAAAGAGGACGAGGCCAGCGATCGTGCCGATCGCCGCGACCGCGTACCAGTACACGCGGGTCGGCGGGTCTGCTTCCTCGCGAAGGAGCCCGCTGAGTCCTGCGCCGATGAAGTAGGCCCCGGCGGCCAGAAGCAAGAGTCCCATCACCTGCTTGATGAGTTCACTCGCCGGTCCGGTCCGGGGCATGTTCTTCAAAAGGGCCGGGAACGCCGAGAGAATGAGGTAGGGCGCTGCCATGCCCGCACCCACGGAAGCGAAGACGATGAGGACTGTTGCCTTGTCTTGGGTAGTGGCCCACGCGATCGCTGCGCCCATCAGAGGCGCGGTGCAAGGGGTTGAGAGAATCGCCGTCATGATCCCAAAGCCGAAGGACCCGGGGAGCGAATCGTGCTTCGGATTGACCGCGTAGATCCATTGCGGCAGACCGACGGCGAAGAATCCCATCATGCCGATGGCCATGACGCCGATCACCGCGCCGATACCGATCGTGACCCACGGATTCTGAAAGAGCTGGTTGGTGCTGGTGAAGCCGGTGATGCTCGTCACGGCGATGCCGAGTCCGGCCCAGAATGCCACGACACCCAGCGACATTACGAAGCCCAGCATGAAGGTCCGGCCACGCGAACCGGCGGCGTTGGCGAGGCCCATGATCTTGAGCGGAATCACCGGCAGGACGCACGGTGTGAAGTTGAGGAGCGCACCGCCGATGGCCGCCACGAGTAAGAGCAACGCAAATCCCCAACCTCGGGCGTTGATGTTGAACTTGTAGCCGACGACATCGAAGGAGACGAGCTCAGGCGCGACCGCGCCACTGCGGATGGCGTTGAACACCGAGGGATCAAAGCTCGCGAAGGCGGGATCGGTCGAGGAGGCGGTTGTCGCCGTGCCCGGTGCGACGACTTCGATGTTCGCGGTCAGCGTCATGTCGACCGGGGCCATGCAGGTCGAGCTGTCGCAGGTTTGAAATCCCAGTTGCACGGTGATCGTGCGTGGCCCCGGCTTCGCGTCGGCGCTGACTGTGGCGGGAAGGAAGACTTTCGTCAGACCTTCAAAGACTGCGTACGTGCCTGGTCCGCTTCCAAGATCCGCTTGAATCGCGTGGGTCTCCGGCCACTGGGTAAAGCCGGCGTTGATGGCGATGCCCTCGACGGCCGTCGGAGTGAGCGTGGTGTAAATAGCGCCATCGAATTCGGCGACGTTCTGCGCCCCCTTCGGTGCTGCCGCACCCTTCTGCGGCCAGAGATGCCAGCCGTGGTTGATGTCGAAGACCACCGCGATGACGAAGTCGTCTCCCGGACGGACCTGGGTCCTCGAGACCAGGAGACTTGGGGTCACTTCGTCGCGCGAGTCGCCGAACTGACTCGCGGGCGCGGCCTGCGGGCGAAAGGACGGGATGCCCGTCGGAGTCTTCACCTGCGCCTGAGCAGGCTCTGCGGTCCCGATCAGCCCAGCGACAAGCGCCAGCACGAGGGCGCACAGGGCGGCGGGAGGAGTTCGGAAGAGCGAGCACAGCCGGCCAAACGAGTGACGCATCATCGAGGAGACCTTTTCGAGACGGGCGGGCGGGGGAGCGCCCGAAGCAAACCAGTTCGTCACTGTACTCCGGGCTTGAAGGCGGTCAGTTGGAAAGATCGGCTGGGTGGCGGGGGTTGTCGAGGGCGATGCGGATACCTGACGGATCCCCGCCCGAGCCTCAAGCCGAGCGAGCCAAGCTTCCGATATCCGCTGAGGGTTCCGCTGAGGGCGGTCCACGACCCGGCGCCCGAGCCTCGTCCTTTCACCATCATGCCAAACGACGTTCTCAACCAAGCGGACATCGACGCCCTGCTCAAAGCGGTCGGAAACGGAACGTTGGAAGAGGACGACACGCCGGTCCAGATGTTTTCCCAGTCGTTGCGGGAGAACGCGAAGGTGGAAATCAAGGACTACGACTTCAAGCGTCCGGAGCGCATTAGCAAGGAGCAGATGCGAACGCTCCAGACGATGCACGAAACCTTTGCCCGCAACTTCGGCGCGGCGGCCTCTGGCTTCCTGCGGGCGATCGTCGACGTCCGGGTGGTCAGTGCCTCGCAGATGAGCTACGCCGAGTTTGCGGCGACGCTCCCCAATCCGACTTCCTTCAATCTTGTGAAGGGTCCGCCGCTCACCGGGGCGTTTTGCCTCGAACTGAGCCCGCTCGCCATCTATCCAATCATTGATCGCCTGCTCGGAGGCAGCGGCAAAGACCTCTTCATCCCGCAGCGACCGGTCACCCAGATCGAGCAGCGGCTGATCCAGAAGATCCTGAACCGGGCGATGCAAGTGCTGAGCGAGGCGTGGTCGAACGTCCTGCCGATCGAGTTCCAGCTCGGCGATATGGAATCGAATCCACAGTTGATGCAAATTGTCCCCCCCAACGAGGTGGTGGTCGGGATCCTCTTTGAGGTCCGCTTGGGGAACCGGGCGGGGACGATGCAACTGTGCATTCCGTACAACACCATTGAACCGATCATGGAGCGCCTGAGCGCCCAGACCTGGGCCATGCCCGGTCGCCAGGAAGATTCCGACAAGTTCGGACAGCGGCTTGCTAAAGAGCTTGGCGGGGCCAAGATGCAACTCGAGGCGACGCTGGCCGAGACTTCGATGACTCTTGCGGACCTCCTCCAACTCGACGTGGGGGACCTGATCCTGACCGGCAAGAACGCCACCGATCCGGTGGTTCTCAGCGTCGAGGGTCGCCCGAAGTTCTTCGCCCACATCGGCCAGCACCGCGGATCCCGGGCCCTCCGCATCGCCCGGACAGTCACAGCGGACGACCGGTTCTGAGCGCCGCACGACGCGAACGTCGGGCGTCAACTCGTCGATTGGACGAAGCCTTCACAATCCGCGCGTTGACGCTTCTCCCCACGTCCCAGTACACTGCCCGGTCTGGAGTTTCCTCCTCACCGGGAGGGGGAGACGTCCAGAAAGCCTGCTGTCCGTGTCGTCGGACCTGTGGTTTGTGGTCATGACCGACCTCGCACCCACCGACCTCGCAGCCCGTTTCGTCGCTCGCTCGGCGGTCCTCGCGGACCGTTCGTTCGGTCGACCCGTGGCCCAGCCATGACGCGTCACCGCGTCCATGGCATGTGTCACGGCGAGGCGCTCGGCCTTCGTTTCGATCCGCCTGCTGCGCATGATCATCATGATCTTCATGATCATCACGATCAGGCAAAGGATCGAGAAACGAAAGCCGGTCTACTCGTGAAGCTGGCGTCGACGGAATTGGAGGACACCGCTGTGCGGTGAGCTTCCGGTTCTTCCGTCGACGGAAAGCAGGCCACGCGGGCTACGCCAGTTCGCGTGGCCTGTGCCTTTTTCTGAGTGCCAGTGACCGCCGGGTTTGCCGGACCGGGTTTGCCGGACCGGGTTTGCCGGACCAAGCTTGCACGACTCGGGCTCTCGACTCCGTTTGAACATCCTGACATCTTCTTTCCTTCCGACATCTCCTCCCTGACGCCGCCATGAACTCCGAAACCCTCCGCATCCTCGATTCGATCGCCCGCGACCGGAACATCGATCGCGAACTCCTGATCCACGATCTTGAGCAGGCGATGATCAGCGCGGCCCGCAAGCACTTCAACTCGCTCGATACCGAAGAGTTCGGTTGCGAGATGGATCGCATCAGCGGCAAGATAATCCTGTGGCGCAATGTTGAGGGGGAGAACGGCGAGGATGTCGAACGCGAGGAGATCGGACTTGAGAAGCTCGGCCGCATTCCCGCTCAGACCGCCAAGCAGGTGATGATCCAACGATTCCGCGAGGACGAGCGCAACAGCCTCCTCGATGAATTCGCGAAGCGACAGGGCGAGTTGGTCACTGGCGTGGCACAGCGCTACGAGGGTGGCGCGCTGGTCGTCCAGATTGAACGTGCGGAAGGCTTCATGCCCCGCTCGGAACAGATTCCCGGCGAGCAGTTCCAGCCCGGCGATCGTGTCCGATGCCTGATCCTCGACGTCCGTGACGCGATCAATCAGGTCAAGATCGTCCTCTCACGCTCGCATCCAGACTTCATTCGCAAGCTCTTCGAGACGGAAGTGCCTGAAGTTGCCGAGCGGGTGATCGAGATCAAGGCCATGGCTCGCGAGCCCGGGTTCCGAACCAAGCTCGCCGTGTCGTCGCTCGACTCCAAGGTCGATGCCGTCGGCGCGTGCGTCGGTGTGCGCGGCAGCCGCATCCGAAACATCGTCGATGAACTCGGTGGCGAGAAGATCGACATCGTTCGCTGGAACGAGTCGAGCCAGATTCTCATCGCCAACGCATTGAAGCCGGCGGAGGTTGAGGAAGTTTCGTTGTGCTTCGAACTCGGCCGCTCGACGATCATCGTCCGCGACGATCAGTTGTCGCTGGCGATCGGTCGACGAGGCCAGAACGTGCGCCTGGCCGCGCGACTCACCGGTTGGGACATCGACATCCTCACGCCAGCGGAGTTCGCGAAGGGTCTTGAGATCCTCGAGAGCACCGTGCGTTCGGTCGAGGGCATCACCGACGAGATGCTCGATCGCATGGGCGCACTGGGCATGATCAGCGTCTTCGACATCGAAGAAGTCGGCACGCCGGTGTTGGTGCAGGAACTGGAGATGAGCGAAGAACTCGCGGACCGCGTCGTCGCGACGTGTTCCGAGCGGTCGAAGGAAGTCGCGGAGCAGCAGGCCCGCGACAAGCTGGTGTCGGACGCGAGGGCGGCCGAAGATCGGGCGGCGACGGACAGCATTCTGGGCGGGGCTGGTGGTTCGAGCAGCACTTCGAGTGGCACCTCGGGTGGCTATTCGGCGCGAGCCTCTGCGGTGGTGCCGGACGCCGCTGCGGAAGCGGCCGCGGACAACATCTTGGGCGGTGGGAAGCCGTAGCCAGCGATGATCGGATGATCGGATGATCAGATGATCGGAAGAGGACCCCAAGCAACAGCTCGGGGGTGGATGAGCAGGATTCGGAACGTATTCATGACGGGCATCAGGCGTGAGGCAGCAGACGACCCGAGGGTCTTGCACCGCACGCATCGGGCTAGGAGCAACGCTTGACGACGACGAAGAAGGCCGCCTTGAAGGTCCACCAGCTCGCGAAGGAGCTCGGCGTCAATTCGAAGGACATCGTGGCTAAGTGTCAGGTGGAGGAGATCCCCGACATCACCACGCACCTCTCGCCCGTCTCGATTGGTCTGGCCCAGACCATTCGCGAGTGGTTCAGCGGTCACGCGGTCGCGTCCGGTGCTGAGCACGCGCACGGGCACGAGCATCACGCGGAGGGACACGCCGAAGCGCAAGAGAGCCGCGCGTCTACTCAGCCTGCAGCCCGGGCTGGGCACGCCCAATCCGGGCAAACTGGATCGCACGCTGGCAGCGACGTCACCACGGAAGAGGCACCGCGCATCGCGCGGAAAGCTGCGAAGAAGCCGGTCGACGCGGCCGCCACAACCAGCACCGCAGCAGGTCACGAGAACAAGGTCGACCATCCGACCCGCGAGACCGCCACGCCAGCAGCGAAGACGGCCACGCACTCGGAGTTCGGACATCCGCCGCACGAATCGAAGCGTGACGTGATGGCCGAACACGCCCACGATCGCGGCGTCGAGCACGGACTCGGCGCAAAGCGAGACACGCATGCGGGACGGTCCGAGCACCAAGCGGATCGCCCGGCGGATCGCTCGGCGGACACCAAGGCGCACGAGCGCTCGGGCGCTGTTGATCACAAGCCAACGGCGCGCACCGAGGCGACGCCAACTCCGAAGGCAGATCAGAGCCAGCGCGATTCCCAACACGACACCAAGTCTGGCCCAAGGTCTGACGGCGGCTTGCGGGCAGAGACCGCTGCGGCCACGCCGCATGCTCCGAGCAAGCAGCCGCACGCACCGGCGGCTGACCCGACCGCCACCAAGACCGACGCTCCGGTTCGCCCTGCCCGCGCGCCCGGTGTTCCCTCACCGATTCCCTCGGCGATGAACAAGCCTGCGGCGACTCCAGCGGCTCCTGCCCGACCGGCAACCCCGTCGCACCGACCCGGCGTCGCCGCGAGTGCCTCGGCTGGACCGCCATCGCGCGATCGCGGCACCGCCCGTCCGCCGGCGCGGACCGGTCCGCAGACGGATCCACGCACCGACGCTGGTAGCCGCGACAGCAGTTCCGGCGACGACTCCGGCGCGGGTGGCCCGCCGGTGATGAACGTTCCGAAGCGCCCAGACAATGTGATTGCCGCAGGTCCGAAGCTCCAGTCGCCCATCAAGTCTGCGATGTCGGGCCCCAAGGTCATTCGCATCGAAGCGCCCGAGCAGTTGCCCGCGCCGCGTCCGCGCAGCGCGACCGGCGGCACCGGCGGTCCGATGCGGGTCGGTCGCGTCGGCGGCGCAAGTGGCGCAGGTCGGCCTGACGATCGTCGTGGCGGGGCTGCGGCTGGCCGTGGCGGTCGACGTGACGAGACCGGTCGAAGTGGGCGACTCGCCCGAGCAGGCGGCGGTCCCGCGACCGGTGGGCCTGCGGTGCCCGGCGAACCGTGGCGCGATCAGGATCTGCGCGAGCGATCGGATCGACTGTCGCGCTCCGGCGGCTTCTTCAAGGACCATCGCCGCGAGAGTCAGCGCAAGTCGCAGCCCGCGCAGCGTGGCGGTCAGCCGGAGCACGAGCCGATCCGCGTCAGTGAGCCGATCACCATCAAGGAGCTTTCCGCAGCGACCGGCGTCAAGGCCGTCGACATCCTCCGCAAGCTGTTCCTCTCCGGCACAGTCGCGACCATCAACTCCGCGATCGACAGCGAGCGGGCGATGGAGATCATGTTCGAGTTCGACATCGAGCTGCTTGTCGTCGAGTCGAAGTCCGCAGCCGAGATCATCGAAGCCCGGTTCACCGATCGCGAGAAGGTGGATGTCCGTCCGCGTGCTCCGGTGGTGACCATCCTCGGTCACGTCGATCACGGCAAGACGAGTCTTCTTGACAAGATTCGCAACGCCAACGTGGCGTCGGGCGAAGCGGGCGGCATCACCCAGGCCACCAGCGCTTTCCAGGTACCGGTGAAGACCGGCGAGCGCGATCGCGTCGTCACCTTCATCGATACTCCCGGCCACGAGGCCTTCACCAACATGCGTGCCCGCGGCGCCAAGGTGACCGACATCGTGGTGCTCGTCATCGCCGCCGACGACGGCGTGATGCCGCAGACTGTCGAGAGCATCAACCACGCGAAGGCCGCCGGCGTCCCGATCGTGGTGGCGCTCAACAAGATCGACAAGCCCGAGGCGACCGAATCCAACATCCGTCGCATTCTCGGACAGCTTGCCGAGCACGAACTCAATCCCACCGAGTGGGGCGGCACGACCGAAGTGATCCGTACCAGCGCCACCAAGGGCGAGGGCATTCAGGATCTCATCGACATTCTGGACTATCAGGCCGATCTGCTCGGGCTGACCGCCGACTTCGGTGGTGCCGCTCGCGGAACGGTGCTGGAAGCCAAGATGGAAGAGGGTCGTGGCCCCGTGGCCAACGTCGTCGTCCAGGAAGGCACCCTCAAGAAGGGCGACTTCATCGTGGTTGGTCGCGGCTTCGGTCGTGTGCGCGACATCGTGACTGATCGCGGTGTCCGCGGTCAGGAAGCGATTCCCTCGACGCCCGTCGCGATCTCCGGCATCGATCAGCTTCCTGACGCGGGCGACAAGTTCTACGTCGTCGATTCGCTGAAGGCAGCGGAACAGGCTGCTGAAGAACGTCGTCGTCTCGACCGCGAGCGTGAGCTCGCGGCCCCGAAGATCACACTCGACAACATCTTTGCCCACCTCGAGAAGGGTCAGCGCAAGGAACTCTCGCTGGTGGTCAAGGGCGATGTGCAGGGATCGGTCGAGACCTTGCGGGCTGTTCTTCAGAAGATCTCAACCGACGAGGTCGCGGTCGGCGTGCGGCACTGTGCGGTCGGTGGCATCAACGAGAGCGACATCGCACTCGCCGAAGCAACCAAGTCGATCATCGTGGGCTTCAACGTCACCAGCAGTTCGAAGGCTCGTAACCTCGCAGAGGCGAAGGGCATCGAGATCCGCCTGTACGACGTCATCTACGACCTGACCGACGACGTCACGAAGGCCGCGTCCGGTCTCCTTGCCCCCGAGCTCAAGCTCGAAGTGCTCGGACACGCCGAAGTGCGGCAAGCGTTCAGGATTTCGAAGGTCGGCATGATCGCCGGTTGCTACGTGCTGGACGGCACCATCGAGCGCAACGCACAGATCCGTGTCACGCGCGGCGGCATCGTCATCGAGAAGGATCGCCGTCTCGAGCAGCTCAAGCGATTCAAGGACGACGCGAAGGACGTTCGCGCCGGCCAGGAGTGCGGCATGAAGATCGTCGGCTACGACGACATCAAGGTTGGCGACGTTCTCGAGTGCTACAGGACGATCAGTGTGGCCCGCAATCTCTGAGATATCTGACCGGACCGCAAACACTCGTCCGTAGCCAATGAGCGTCGCACAGCTTCCTGTTCGGATCACGTTGAATATTCCATGACCGAGGATCCACGACGACCGCATCCCGCCTCATCGCTCTCGGCGGCCCTTGACGGGGCCGAGCGCGGCGGTGCGCCCTCGTCGCGAAACGCCCAGATCGCTTCGCTGATCCTGCGGGTCCTGCAGGAGCGACTTCTGCGCGGAATGAACGATCCCCGCGTGCAGGGAATGGTGTCGATCGTTGGTGTCGACCTCTCGCCCGATGCGACGCACGCCCGCGTGCGGATCAGCGTGCTGCCCGCCGACCGGGGACGACTCACCCTCTCGGGACTCGTGTCCGGCACCCGGCACCTGGAGGGAGTCGTGCGCAAGGCCACGCGATTGCGGCGCGTGCCGCGCCTGGTCTTTGAGATTGACGATTCGATGAAACGTGAAGCGGCGCTCTACAGCGCGCTGCAGCAGGTCGCTCAGACGGATCAGCCCGAGGTGGCCAGCGACGACGCCGCCGACGACAGCTACGACGACCGGGGCGACGACCACGGCGAGAAGATTCCACACACCGACGGGTTTTCGCCCACGACGGCGTAGCCCCAGACGAGAATGCAGGAGCCCTTTCGAGGGAACACCACTGTGAAGACTGACGCCTCTGCGACGACGCTGTCCGCTACGAAGCTCGCGCCGATCCTGAAGCGATACGCACCCGCCAGCGCTCCCGAAGCGCCGACCGATCCGATCGCGACGCTGGTCCAGAGCTTTCTGCTCTGGGAGGCGTCGACATCGCAAGCGGTCTCGGCGATCGAACGCATCCGCAAGGAATGTGTCGACTTCAACGAGTTGCGCGTCGACCTGCCGGAAGAGATCATCGCCATCATCGGCTTGCGGTACCCCTTCGTCGACGAACGGTCGAACCGAATGCGCCGCTCGTTGAACGATCTCTACAAGCGCGAGCACAAAGTCAGCCTCGACCACGTCAGCGCCATGGGAAAGCGCGAGCAGCGCACGTACGTCGAAAATCTCGACGGCATGTTGCCGTTCGTCGCGGCCCGCATCCTGCTGTTCCACTTCGGGCACGCTGTCATTCCGGTCGACGATCAGCTTGCGGACATCTTCCGCGACAGCAAGTTCGTCGCGAAGGAAACACCGACGGCGGATCTTGCGCACGCCCTCACCAAGCAGCACAACACTATCGAAGACGCCCTGAAGGTCCATCACGCACTCGTTGGCTTCGCCGACTCGGTCTGGGAGAAAGATCCCAAGGCGATGCAGAAGCTCAAGCAGGCGCGACTGGCCGCCCAGCAGTCGGCCGATCGCGCCGCGCGGCGCGAGGCAGAGAAGGCGGCTGAAGCTGCTGCGAAGGCCGCTGAAGCAGCGGCGAAGCTCGAGGCCGAGCGAGCGGAGGCCGCAAAGGTGGCGGCCAAGGCTGCTGCACGAGCGGAAGCCAAGGCCGCGCGACAGGTGGCTCAGCAAGCCGCGCAGGCCGCAGCGCAGCAGGTGGCGCTGGCCGCGGCCAAGATTGCGGCGCGGGACGCGAAGGCCTTGAAGACAATCGCCGACGCGAAGGCCGCAGCAAAGAATGCAGGCAAGCCGCCGGTGAAGGCGGAGACGAAGTCCGCAGCGAAGCCCGGGACGAAGGTGTTGGAGAAGCACGCGAACACCGTTGCCAAGAAGAGCGGACATGGCGCGCTCCCGAAGCCAACAGCCAAACCAGCAGCCAAGCCAACAACCAAACCATCAGCGAAGACCTCAACGGGATCTAACGCCAACAAGTCACACGCCAGTAGCCCAAAGGCTCGGGCCGTCGCGAAATCGGGAACCCGAGCCGCAGGAAAGCCCGCTGGCAAAACTGCGGCGAAGCTGGTGGCCAAGCCAGCCACAAAGGGGACCTCGAAGTCGGTCAAGAAGGGTTCCAAGAAGTGAGGCCGTCGCGTCGGGTTCCAAGCGGAACTCGAGGCGAGCGCCGCCCGTCGGCGCTGTTGGGGCTTGTGATACTCAACGGCGGAGTGCTGTTCGCCGCGACGGAAAAATCGTCGGCAGTGCTCGTCGCGGCAAGAGCCGTTCAGGCGTCCCCCCCGGAGGCTGCCGACAGTGTCGTCGCTCCGCCGCCGCTCCTCCTCCCAGGCGTCTTCGATCCATCGCGAGGTCCGCTCTCGCAACTCTCCCTGGCAGAGGTGTACTCCCGCATCCGCGAGGAAATCGGCCCGATCGCGGGAGGCATCCAGGCGTCATCGCCACCTGCCGATCGCGACGCTCGCCTGCAGGCACTCAAACAATACGTTGAAGGCAAGGCGGCGAATCTCGACGGCAAGACGCTCGTCGCGATTTCGAAACTGGAAGCGGCGCTCGCCCTCGATCCCGGCTCACCGGAGATTCTCGGCGAGCTTGCCCGCGCCTACGCCCGTGCTGGCAATCAACAGAAGTCCGCCAGCTTGTACCAGCGGTTGCTCGACACCGATCCTTCCCGCCCCGAAGCGCTCTTGTCGTTGGGGCTGCAGGCCGCCAATCGCGGCGAGTCGCGCCGAGCGGTCGTGTCGTTGGCGCCACTGCTGCTGCTGGGGACGGAGGCTCGGCGAAATGCGTTCGCCGGTTTTCGACCGGAGGCGGAGAATGCTGTCGAACTCTCGGTGGCCCGTGCGCTCAAGGAACTCGATGCCGATGCAGCGCTCGTCGAGGTCTTGAGCTCGTCGGTTCGCCGTTCGCAACAGGGTGTTGAACCATGGCAGTTGGCCGAGACGTTTGTCACGCTCGGTGACGCCCAAGCGCGGCTCGATCGCATCGCTGATGCCGTGATCTCCTGGGACGGCGCTCCCGCCGCACGCGGCGCGGCGATTTCCATGCCGCTGCTGGCCCGCCGTGTGTGGGGTCGTCTGGCCATCGGTCGCAGCGGTCAGGCCTTTGATCTGCTGCAACCGATCGTCCTCAACACCGAGAGCCTGCCAAGCGACGAGCTCATCACGCTGGTTGGGTGGGTCGCTGCGGTGGCTCCGGGATCCACGCAGTTCAACGACTGGGCTGCCGCGTCGCTCGATCGGAATCAAGACCATCACCCGTCGCTCGTTCGGCTCGCTGCGGCGCTCAATCCCAAGGACGCGCGGGCCATCCTGCTGGATGGGCTCGATCGTTCGAACCCCGACGCTCAAGTGTTGCGGGCGCTCCTCTTCGAAGCGGCGCGGGCTTCACCAGCGGAAGCGGTGACCGTTGCTGTGTCGTTGCTTGAGGTATGTGCGACCGATCCGGAGGCCCTGATCGACGCGGTGATCCGTTGCGGACTCGACGCCCCGACGCTCCTTGATGCGAGTGGCGCTGTACCGGAGACACCGACGAGCATTGCCTTTCGGATGCGTCTGGCAACGACGTTCGGTCGCACGGGCGAGGCCTGGGAACTTGGCTCAAAGACGGGTCCGGCAGCAGGCCGAGCGATCCTTCGGGCGCTGGTCTTCACGGCTGGTGAAGCCGAAGAAGGCGCGCTGCTCTACGACCTTGCACGACAGGCCGAGGCCAACGACGCGGCGACGCAACTGGAGTTGGCGAGAGCGTGGCGCCGCTGCGGCGATGGACCGAGGGCGAGCGATGCAGCGCGGGCAGCCGACGCAGCGGCGGGTACTTCGAGAAGCATCCGCGCCCGAGCCCAGACACTGAACGCCCAGGCTCTCGCCGACATCGCTGCCCGTCGTGGATCCGCCGACGCACTTCGCGATGCGCTTGCGAGCGCTCGGAACGCGGTCGCAGTTGATCACACGTTCCAGCCAGCATGGCGACTACTTCTGGGGTTGGCGGACGCGCGTGCCCAGGGTGCCAGCGCCACCGCCGATGACAAGGCGACGGCGGCACAACTGCGTCGCGAGGCGATCGAAGCCGATCCGCAGGGAACGCTTGCGAACCAACTTGCAGTTGAACGACTCTTCAGCGTCGGTCGCGGCGCGGACGCCCTCGACATGCTGTTCGCTCGGGCCGCATCCGACCTGACGGAACCAGACCTGCTTCGGACGGTGGTGCGCACGCTGATCGCCGGCAATCGGCGCGGCGAGGCGCTGCTGGTCCTCGACGCGCGCATCGCAGCGACACCCGCTGACGCGAGTGTTTGGCAACTTTGGACAGAGACGACCATCGCTGACGGCCATCCCAACGAGGCGCTCGAACGACTGATGGCTCGCTCCGAGCAACCGATCCACGACCCCGTCGCGTTCCCGCTTCTGGAATTGCCGCTGCGGGCGCTCAATCGCACGGCGGATGCTGATGTGGTCGCGACGGCGTTGCTGGCCCTGAAGCCACCCAGCCCGCGCCGCGACCTGACCCAGGGCGCGCAGTTCATCGCCATGGACAACGGAGCTCAGGCAGTCCCGATTCTTGAAGGGCTCGCCGAGCGCCTGGACTCGCTGTCGCTTCGCGATGTGTTTGCAGCGCTTGAGTTGGCGATCCGCTTGCCCGCGGACGGCGACGCGAGATCGCGACTGACGATCCGCTTCGGTGATGCGATTGTGGAACGGACAAGTCCGGGTGGGTCGGACGCCCAGGGCATCGACCCTGCGGTGATCCTCCGCGCAGCGGTTCTGGTGACGCTGGAATCGCCCGGCCCGGAAGGGGCGGCGCGTCGGAGGGCGCTCGCCGAACGAGCCGCATCCGCAGCGATGGGCGCGCCTTCCGGTGTCACGTCGCGCGATGCCCAAGCCTGGCAAGCGGCGGGGCAATACTTCGCCGACGCTCGTCGATACGCCGACGGCGCAGAATTTGTCGCCACCCTCGTTCGCGCTGACGATCGCATGGACATCATGACCGCGACGCGATTGGCGAGCATCGCCTTCGCCCTCGACGCAGCGGCGGGCGCTCGAGCCGAGCACTCAATTGCGCTGCTGGAACTGGTGCGGGCCCGTGGGGGCCGGCCCTTCGCCAAGGAATCGACGCCGACCGAGCGCGAGCCGGACGCCCTGTATCAGCTTGCCGGGTTGTTCGCGATGATCGGCGATCGCGAAGGCGCGAACGTGATCCTCACCCGCGGACTTGAGGTCGATCCATCGCATCCAAGTTGCCTGAACAATCTCGCATGGGACCGACTGGAACATGGTGAGAGCGGGCCGGATGTTGCCGGAATGCTGGAGAAAGCACACGCAGCCCGTCCGGGCGACGCGGCGATTCTCGATTCGATCGGCTGGTTGCGATACAAGCAAGGCGCTTTCGACGAGGCCATCGCCTTCCTTCGCGAGGCGATCAAGCTTGGTGGGACAAATCCAGGCGTCGAGCCGATCGATCATCTCGGTGATGCCCTGTGGCGGAAGGGCGACAGCGAAGGGGCGAGAAACGCGTGGCGTGACGTTCGCCGCACTGCCGACCGCGAGTATCCACGTGACACGATGCTTCGCGTTCTTGGGAACCACCAGCGTTCCGAGTACGGTGTCGAGGTCATCGACGGCCCCACGTGGTGGGAACGCAACTACGGCCGGGTCATTGACCGGGCCGAGCGCAAACTTCAACAGAGCGAGAAGGGCGATCCTGAGATCGCGCCGATCGCTGCTCCTTCAACTTGACTCACGCGTCAACGATCGATCGAACTCGCCATGGCCGGACACAGTGCGTGGAAGAACATCAAGCATCGCAAGGCAGCCGTCGATCGAAAGCGCGGCAAGGCCTGGAGCAAATGCAGCCGCGCGATCATCGTCGCCGCCCAGTCTGGCGGTGATGTCAAGTTCAATGCCTCGCTGCGCATCGCGATCGACGAGGCCAAGGCGGCAAACATGCCGCGTGACACGATTGAGAAGGCGATTCGCAAGGGCACCGGCGAAGGAAGCACCGAGCGCTACGAGTCGGTGCGGTACGAGGCATTTGGCCCCGGTGGCACCGCGATTCTGATCGATCTTCTCATCGCCAACGCCAACCGGACGGCAGCGGAGCTGCGCACGCTCGTCGACAAAAACGGCGGCAAGATGGGCGTGCCTGGTTCGGTGGCGTTCGGATTCACGCAGCAGGGAGTGATCCTCCTCCTGAGCGCCACCGCGCCGGAAGAGTCGGTCATGGAGGTCGCGCTCGCTGCCGACGCTGAGGACGTCGCGCTCGACAGCGACTTCGTTCAAGTCACCTGCAAACCAGCCGACTTCGAACGGGTGAAGATCGCGCTGGAGACCGCGCAATTTCCGATCGAGAACGCGGAGATCACCTACCTACCGCAGTCGACGGTGGCGCTCGATCTCGATCAGTCGAAAAAACTTCTGGCGCTCATCGACGCCATCGAAGATCACGACGACGTACAGAAGGTCTACCACAACGCGGAGCTGCCGGACGAAATCGAGTGAGGCACGGGGCGTGGGCACTGCAGCCGCCCAGAGCACGTCGCACCAAGAGTGCGGAGCGCGCAGCCCCGTGTCCATCACCAGCTTCTGCAGCGTCTTGAGTGAACGAAGCGCATCACCCGAGTGCGACCCATCCCCGATCAGCACTCTGGTAGGCAACATCGAGACGACGGAGGATCTCCTCCGGCAACGCGCCGCGACGAAGGCGATCGAGATGCTCGACGACGTGATGCGCATGGCTTGAGCCAACGAGGATTCCGCTGACCCCGGGCCAAAATGCCGCAAAACGCACCGCGACATCGAGCCACGGCAGCGCTGCGAGTTCACGCGACATTCCGAGCGCCTGCCAGCGCGGCCAGTACTGGGCCGCGTAGTCGCTCTTGGGGCGCTCGGTCCGTCCGGGGACTGCGTTGGCGAGTGGTCGCTTCGCAAGGACTCCCATGCCGCGACGATGGGCTTCGGCGATGGCCGCAGCGTTGGCCCGATCAAGCATGTTGAACGACGCTTCGACCACGGTGAACGCGCCGCATTCGACGGCGTGAGTGAGCGCCTCGTTGTCGCCGCTGTAGCCGATGCGGACGGCCTTTCCGGCATCACGTAGCCGTTGAAGCGCGACAATCACGTCACCGCGTTGCAGTGTCTCAAGCGGACAACTGTGGAGAAGCAGCACGTCCACACGATCAGTCCGCAGCGAGCGCAGCGACGTATCGACTGTGGCAGCGATCTCGGCCGGGCTCCATTGCGGCGACATGTCCTCGCCCCAGCCGCACTTCGTCACGATTGTGATCTCGTCGCGACGGGATTCGAGGGCGGTGCCGACAAAGCGTTCGGAGTTGCCGTAGCACGAGGCGGTGTCGATGAGCGTGACCCCCGCATCCACCACCGCATGAAGTGTCCGCTCCGCGTCTTCGAACCGACGACCGCTGCGTCCGAGTGCTTCGGCGCCGAAGCCGATGATCGGGATCATCGATCCGTCTCGTCCGAGGGGGCGGAGCGGGATCTCGACGGTTCGCGCGGACGCGCCCTTCATTCGCCGATCACGCAGTAGGAGACATAGGAATCAAACGGCAGGCGGCGGATGCGCAGATTTCTCAGGCCGAGCACCTCGTCGACGGCAAGCGTCTCGCCGGGGAACATCTTGGCGTTGAGTTCATCGAAGACGATCACCGCCCCTTTGGGCATGCGAGGGAGAAACGTCTGAAGAGCGACTTTGGTCGGCTCGTACAGATCAAGATCGAGATAGAGCATGCTCACGACCAGATGTGGATTGAGCTTGAGGTAGGCCGGAGCGGTTGTGCACAGATCGCCCTTGACGAGTTCGACCTTGGCGATGTGCGCGATTGGTCGGTTCTGATCGTACAGATGAACGGCCCGCTGCACATCGTCGAGCGTCGAACCCGCCAGTCCTCCATCGACAAGGTGCGCCGAATCGCCTTCGGTCCGGTCCGCATCGCTGATGGACGGGAATCCCTCGAAGGTGTCAAAGCCGATGATCTTCCGCACGTGATTGGCTGGCTCGAAGATCGACGAGAGCTTTGCCCACGTCAGCAACCCGGCGCCGTGCAGGACGCCACACTCGATGATCGAACCATTGACCTCGAGCATGTGCTGGAAGATCTCGTAGCGGGCGAGAAACTTCGCGAGCGCCTGTCGCGACGCGAATTTCGGGAACCCGTCGATCCGCTCAGCGAGCGAGCCTGCGGAATGCTCGAAGACACTCTCCATCATCGAGAACTGGGAGAGATCGGCCTTGGACTGGTTCTTCGGTTCACGGATCATGCGGGGAGCTCACTCGGTGGTTGGCGATCACATGGGAAGGAGATCGCCCATGGCGGGATCGGTCGGGGCGCCGGTGGGAGTGAACCGCGGTTGCAGCGAGTAGCGGATCGATGGCGAAACGTTCAGGTTCCCGCTGTGGAAGAGCAAGGCGTTGAAGTAGAGCACGTCACCCTTGCGCATCTCGACCAAGCGGATCTCGCGATCGAAGATACTTGTGGGGACGGACTTCTTGCCAACCTTGCCGTCGTGCGGCACGACGCCGAGGGTGTGCGATCCTGGCATGACGCTCAGGCAGCCATTGAAATAGCTGGTGTCCTGGAAGGGAACCCAGGCGGTGATGATGTCGGTGTTGCCGCGCACATAGAAGTGGTCCTGATGCCAGAGCGCGAGCTCCTTGGTCCAGAGCGGCATGTCGATACGAAAGGGAATCTTGCTGAAGAGGCTGAAGCCGCGCGGGAGGAGCGCACGGACCGGCTCGAGCAGCGCCGACTGCGACGCGAACTCCGTGAGCCAGGGCTTATCGCGGATCTTGAGATAGACCTCCGATTCCAGCTCGGGGTGCTCGTCGTAGAAGGCGACGATGTCCGCGCCATGGGCGTCGGTGAAGCGCCGTCCCGTGCTCTCTTCCACCAAGTCGAGGTAGCGGGACATCAGGTGATCGATTGACGACAGCGGGACGGCGTTGCGCGCGAGACAGTAGCCCTGCGTGGCGTACTGAGCAGCCAACGACTCCGCGCGGACCGGCGTGACGCCACTCTTCTTCGTCGGGCTGGCTGGTGTTGGCGACGACTGCGGTGCTGCGATTCGTACGGGCATGGTTTGGGTAGTCCTGTCGAAATTGGCGGCGTGGAAGCGGTGGAGGATCTGCACGTGTGACGCCGGATCAGAGTCCTCGCCGCTTCAGCCATCCCTCGCGATCGAGATGAATGGAGAGCAGGTTCCGCTGCCGCTCGTCGAGCAACGAGATGTCGCAATCCTTGAGGTCGTAGGGGAACGCGCTGAAGTAATCGCTTCGGGTGACGAAGTCGCGCGTGAGCGATTTCGCATCGAAGAAGCCGGTGAACAGCAGTCGGCGGCGGTGCATGACCGGACGGACTGCGTGCCAGAGAAACGGTGTGAGGACCAGTAGCGTGTTGCCCGGCATATCGAGTGACTGATAGCCGGCCCAGCGTTGCGCGGGTTCCGGATCGTGGACAAGCGATGCCTTGTTGGTGACCGCGGACTCAGACTTCAGCTCTTGACCCTTGTACAGCGTCTGGCCGTTCGCTCCGCGCGAGTACCAGGTATGCGAGTCGGGAATGATCTGAAAACCGCCGCAGTCGTGGCTCGTCGCGTCCATGTAGAGGAACATGTACAAGCCGCGGGTCAAGGCGTCATAGTGCGTCTCTGCGTGCGTATGGCCGAACATCCCTGCGTAGCGATAGGGATCGTCGATCTTCAGGTAGTACTTGCCCTGCACCAGGTCGTCGCCAAGGAACGACGAGGCGATCTTCATCAACGCAGGATGGCCATTGACATCGGTCAGGGCCTTCTGCGAGTAGAGGATCGATCCGCCGAGTGAGTGATAGAGCTTGTGCTTCTGCGGATTTGCGTCAACGTGCTCGACGCTCATGCGGGTCGTCGCGAGATCCATCGCCGAGAACTCCTCCCGAGAGAAGAAGTGCGGGATCTTGAAGCAGCCGTGAAGGTCGTACTCGCGGCGATAGCCAGCGATCGCCGCTGGTGATGTGATGGAGGCGAGGTGATCCGGCGTCGAGCGGGTCCACCACGCGTGGGTGCTAAGGCAGCGGTCGATCTGAGCGGGCGTGTAGACGCCGCGGTCGATGAGTGCATCGATTGGCGACACGCCAGTGGTCGCGGCCGAGGCCCTCAGGCACTCAAGATCGGCCTTCGACAGGAGATCGTGTTCGAGCAGAATCTGTTCGTCCGCCGAGCTGTACTTCCCGACGGTGTCGGTCGGGATCGATGGCTTGACGGCGGGACGGTGTGTATCGGTCGTGGCGGCGGTGTTCAGAATCCTGCTCATGGCGAGATCTCCTGTGCGTTTGTTATCGGTTTCGTGGCAGGGGGTGCTTCTGGCGAATCTGAGGTTCCGTCCGAAGTCGCGCCGCGATCCTCGTGCGAGAAGTCCCACGCCGGAGATCTCATTGCGCCTGCGGGATTCTGGGCGTCCTTTTCAAGCGCCCGGGGCGGAAGGGCCGACGTTGTGAACACTCCCGACGCTCGAGATCTGCCGCGTTCACGACGAAAGACCAGCACCCTCCGTGACGACCTCGCCATGCGATCCTGATCTTCGTCCCTCGCTGGAAGCGTCGATCAGCTCGGGGCCGAAGATCATCTTGTGGGATCTCGTCGGGACCTGCAATCTCAAGTGCCCCTCGTGTCCGGTCGGCAGCATGGCTGGCACCAACGAGAAGGGCATGATCTCCGACGATGTCTTTGATCGCGTGCTCGCGAAGCTTCGTCGCGAGTTCCCGAACTGGCAGTTGCACTTCTACAACTGGACGGAGCCGCTGATTCATCCGCGCATCAACCACTTCTGCAAGGTGGCCGCCGATGCCGGATTCCATGTCCATCTTTCCTCGAATCTCAACTACCTCAAGGACCCCGAGGGACTGATGGCGGCTGGGATGAAAACCTTTCGCGTCTCTCTCTCCGGCTTTACGCAGCCGATCTATGGAATCGGGCATCGAGGTGGCGTGATCGACAAGGTGAAGCGGAACATGCGGGCGCTCAGCGCCGCGAAGCGGACAGTCGGCAGCCGTACCCGGATCCACGTCTACTACCACAAGTACCGGCACAATCTCAGCGAGATCCAGGCGATGGAGTCGTTCGCCCGCGATCTCGGATTCGATTTCATCGCCGACTGGGCCTTCCTGATGCCGGTCGAGAAGCTCGTCCAGTACATGGATGGCACGTTGAGCGAGTCGGAGCGGGACTTCGCTGATCGCGCGCTTGTTCCTCGCGTCGCTGACGCTGTGCAGGTGATGCGTCCGGTTCGCGACCGGCACTGCGAACTCATCGATCAACTCGTTCTTGACTTCCGCGGCAACGTTTCCCTGTGCTGCGCGGTATACGACGCGAAGCGGCACTTCATCGGCAACTATCTCGACACCGACTGGGCGGCGCTGCAAGCGGACAAGTATCGCCATTCGACCTGTGCGACGTGCACGAAGCATGGAGCTCACGTGCTGTACACCCACTTCGCCGATCCTGATCTCGTTGCACAGATGCGCACGCTCGTCGAACGACAGTTGCAGGAGCCGCTGGAAACGCCGTTGGGACGATCGATTCCTCTGCCTGTTCTCGGAACCTTTGCGGCATCGGCGTGAGCAGCGAAGGGCACTCTCTTGGCAACCATCATGGCAACCATCATGGGCATCGGAACACTCAGTCAACATCTGACCGCTTCGAGGATCGACGCCCGACATCCGCTGTGTCGCGGCGAGTTCGCAGCGATCGTCTTCTGCGGCGACGTGCGCGTCCTCGGTGAACTCGCTGGAGAACCCACCGCGACGACCGCCTGGAAGTTCGTCCTTCCCGATCCCTTGATCGATGAGCGTCACGACTTCGTACGGGTTCCAGGCATGCTCCTGCCGCCATGGAGCGGCGCGGTGGATCGACCGACCTCCGGAGTCTGCTTCGTCTTCACCACGCCCGACCATCCGACTCTGCTCGCGCTGCGCGCCACGGGCGCGATCGATGACGAACATGTCGTCGTCATGGGAGCGATCGACGGTCTCTCCGCCGACCCGCAGGCCTCAGCGATCACCGAGTTCGCGAGTTCGCTCGCCGCTGAATGCACGATTGCGATCCTCGGGTACGGTCATCAGGGATCGGAGATCGCCCATCGCTTGCGGAGTGAATCCGATGTGGCGGCTGATCGGATCATCATCTACGACGGCAATTCCGACAGTCGCCGCCGAGCCGAGAGCGATGGATTCGCGTCCTTTGATGATCTGCGGGCATTGCCACAGGACGCGGCGGTCGTCTGCTCACCGCTCATGCGACACGAGACGCTGCACCGGACGCTCGTACAAGCCAGAGAGCGCGGTGTGCCGACTTTCGACAACGCTCAACGAGCGAGCGGCCTTCGCCAGTTCACGGCGCTTGGTGAGGTACGACTCCACGCAGCAGCTCGTCGAGCGCTCACGCTCGATGGACATCGACTCCATGCGACGTGTTCGGAGTTTCCGCTTCAAGTCAGCGTGATCCGTGAGGATCTCTGCGGCATCAACGGAGTCGCGTTTCCGCATGTGCATAGTGGGCATCGGTTCACGCTGCAGGCACCAACGGATGCGATTGATCTGGTCACCAACTTCATCGAGGGACCGTTGCCGCCGTCGACCCGGTACGAGTCCACGCAGACGTATGTCGCGCTGCACGATCGGGCGGATCTCGGTTTTTTCGCCGCGCGCGAACTGGGCATGCGACTGTGGTCGCACGCGACGCGACAGGTCTTTCCCTCAGAACATACGATTGATCTCGGAGCGACAGCCTTTGAACGACTCCTGCACGGGCATCTCTGCGCCCGCGAGGTAGTCTCGACAATGCAGACACCGGCTCAGCGGACGATCCTTGGCATCGCCGCCCGCCATTACGCGGCGGATCGACCGATTGTCGAGATCGGTTCCGCCTTTGGCGGCAGCGCCCTCGTGATGGCCGCCGCGACCGACGAGCGGCGCCCACCGATTCACTCGATCGATCCCGATGCGTCCACGCGCGACATCATGCGATTTGCCTTTGCTCGGGAAGGCCATCTCGACCGCCTCCGACAGATCGTCCTCACGAGCGACGCAGCGATCAGCGACATCCCCGAGCTGGAAGGCCGATGTGGTCTGGTCTTCATCGATGGTCTGCATACTTGGTCAGGCGTCGAATCGGACTTTCGACTGTATGCACCGCTGGTCGCACCAGGCGGCGCGATGCTCTTTCACGACGTCGCCCCACAGATCGAACCGGTGATGCGCTTTGTCTTCGGTCGCGTGCTGCGGGACCAGCGCTTCACGCTGCGATGCCTGGTTGACGGACTCGCGGTCTTCGAGCGTGGCAACGCATGAGCGCGACGCTCGCCGATCGGGACGCGACGGATCTCGCAGCGATCAGCGCAGCGCTGAACGGAGCCGATCCCGAATCAGCGATCGAGTCTGCGTACGTTCGGATTGCTGATGCGGGGGATCTGCCGGTTCTCCTCGCGATGATTCGGGCGATGGTGCGGATCGGGTTGAGCGGTCTTGCGCTCCGCGTCCTGAACGCGGTCGATGGACTGCTTGCCGATCCGCAGCTTGCGGGGCTTGCGCAGCAGCTTTCGAGACTGCCGTCCGGGGAGATCCCAGCAGCGACCCTTCGCTCGCGCTACGCAGAGCGACGTGCGGTGCTGGTTCGCACGGTACCCTCGCTCTCCTCGCTGCCATCCTCGCTTCCGGAAAGACTGCATGTCTTCCGTAGCATCAAGGGCAATCACCAGATCGTTCGCGATCGCGCCGACCGCAAGATCGATCTCGTCGTTCCACTCGCGGATCACGCCGCCCGCGCCGCATCCATCGCGCTTCCGCCCTTCACACCGACCAGTTCCTTCAGTCTGCTCGGCACTCCGACTCCGCAACTCTTTGCAAGGCTCCTCACGCAGCGCGATCCCGCTGGATACGCGGCGACGATCGACGTGTTGGAATCCGACGTCGAACTCTTCAGCATCTGGCTGGCGCTGCTGGACGATGCTTCGGATCTCGTAAGCGGTCGCGTCACCTGCCTCGTCGGGGATGACCTCGTCAATCGCTACCGATTGTTCCTCGCCGATCATCCGTGGCGTGCACCGGCGAGCCACACCATCACCAACCGCCGCCCAGGCTGGACGCCGCCAGCGATCGACACCGCCTTCTACGCGCCGCTGCACGCCGCGATGCGTTCAAAGCAGGATCGCCTCACGGAACTCCTTCGTTGTCGGTACGCGCAGCGCTCGGTCGGATGGTGGAAACATCGCTACGCCGAGGCAACCTCCGGCGGAACGCCGCTTCGCCTCTTGGGTTTCACGACCCGATTCTCGTCGGTCATCCAGCACGCGATGGGGGATCTGGCGGCGGCGTTCCGTCGCCGAGGTTGTACCTTTGAGCTAGTGAAGGAAGCCAACGAGCATGTGCCGACGGTCGATATCCGATCGGCGCTTGCTGCTGCGGAGTGCGACGGTGTGGTGGTCATCAATCATCTCCGTTGTGAGTTTCAGGACGCAATTCCGGCCAACCTTCCGTATGTCTGCTGGATGCAGGATCACATGGATCGGCTGTGCTCGAAGGATGCCGGCGCATCGGTGGGAGCGTTGGATCTGGTGGTGACGCACGCTCCGCATGTGCTTGAATCGCTCTACGGCTATCCGATCGCGCGGTGCATCGGCACGAACAACTTGACCGACGCCGAGACCTATTCGAATGTGCGATTGCCCGAATCGGAGCTGGAGCCGCATCGTTGCGACGTGTCGTTCGTCAGCCACGGATCGGAATCGCCCGAGGAGCTGCTGGCTCTGATCTGCGCGGGGACACCGGCAGAGTTCACACGCCTGTGCCAGGCGTTTCTCGGGCTGATCCGAACACAACTCGCGAGCGATGGCTGGCTCAACAGCCAACACCTCGTCGAGCGGATGCTTGAGGCGGAAGCCACCGTGCGATTGACGCCGCTGACGCCGGAGTTCCGTCGGTCGCGCATCTATCCCCAGCTCGCAAGGATCTACGACCGTGTCTATCGGCACGAAGCGATCGCCTGGACCGCCGCGTGGGCTCGACAGCGCGGACGGAGATTCCGCCTGTACGGGAGCGGTTGGGTTCGGCACCCCGAGTTCAGCCAATTCGCTGCGGGGCAAGTCGCCAACGGGCGTGAGCTGCGAGCGGTCTATCAGGCCTCGGCGATCAGTCTGCAGGTGAACGGCTACAGCTCGCTTCATCAACGACTGCTGGACGGTCTGGCGTGCGGTGGCTGCATGCTGTCGCGATGGAACCCGGCGGACTTTCTCCGTGCGCCGTTCCTGCGAATTCGCGAGCGCATTGAAGAGCGCTGCTTCACCAGCCTCGCGGAGCTCGTCCGTCATCGCGAAGAGGACGCAGCCTTCGACGTGGCATGTTGCGAAGCGGAACGACTGGTGAGCGTACAAATTCGACTGCTCGGCGATCCAAGGCGCGCTGCGCACGTCGCAGTCCTTCGCGCGGGCAATGACATCCCGGAACTACGGACTGATACCGGGCTCTTCGAGACCCTGCGGGACATGCGGCTGCTGCCGGAACGCGTCGCCGCAGATCTGCCGGGCTTCGAGCGATCGACGTTTCGCAATGCTGCACAACTGCACACTCTCCTCGATCAACTCCTGGAAGATCCTCGGGCTCGTCGCGCGCTGTGCGAGCCGATGCGGGCATCGGTTCTCCAACACGACACCTACGACGGTCTTGTCGAACGGATGCTCATGGCATTTGGCGGCGCAGGCCGACCACGACAGGGATCGGCGGCCTGATGCGCTGGCTTCTCGCGAGTGCTCAGCATCATCCGACGCATGGCGGCATCGGTACGTACGTCGCGTGCTTCGTCGATGCCGCGATCGAAGCGGGCTGGACGGTCGACCTCATCACCCGGCCATCGGACCGACTGCCTCGCGGGGCAACGATCCATGCGATCACCACCGAGGACATGACCGACAAATTTGCGGCCCGGATACCGACGTTGCGGCGGATCGAGCGCATTCGTCCCTATCGCTATGCGCTCTGGTCCCGGGCGGTCGCGCGTCGTCTGCTCACGTTGCCGAGGACATTCGATGCGATCGAGTTCGTCGATTGTCAGGCTGAGGGTTTTGCATCACTCACGAGCAGTCGCGTGCGACAGCACGTCGGCACAACTCCCATGGTGGTGCACGCGCACACGCCGATGTTCCTCGAGGAGTCGATTCAATCCGCGGATCAGAGTCGCTTCGGCCGAGTCATCTATCACGCGTGGGAGCGAGAGGCACTTGCCGCGGCCGATGGAGTGCTCTGCACGTCACACCTGCTGGGGAAATACCTGGAGACTCGGCAGGCGCCTTGGAGAGTTCCCTATCCGATTCGCGCCGGCGACGATGCGCCGTCGACCGCGGAGCGAGACGAGAGCATTCTGCTTGTCGGCGCCGTCCAACCGAGGAAGGGGGTCGACGTGTGGGCGCGAAGCTGCAATCGCGTTCTGCGCACTCGACCGCGGGCTCACGCGTTCCTCATCGGGATGGACACGCCGACCGGGCCCGACGGAACGAGCATGGCGGCGTTCACGAAACAACTCGTCGATCGTGACTATCGCGACCGATTCCACATCGTCGGAGCGTTACCGCATGCCGAAGTCGTGGCACGGATGGATCGGGCATCGCTCGTCGTCGTGCCGAGCCGCTTCGAGAGTTTTTCGTTCGTGGCGGCCGAGGCCCTCGATCGCGGGACGCCCATCATCGTCAGCGACGGGGTTGGAATCGCGGAGCACGTCAGTGGTCTTGAGCGAGTTCCTGTCGATGACGTTGAGGCCCTGGCTGCCGCCCAGATCGCGGTGCTGGAGAGTCCACGACGCAGCGCCGCGATTGCGATCGCAGCTCGCGCCACGATGCTGCGAACCTGCTCCGCAGCCGAACATCTTCGTCAGCGCGTCGCGTTCATTGAAGCCTTACCAGCGCCTGCCGCACCCGCGGACAACGACGGGCTCGATCGGCTAGATGCGTTTGTCGCGTCGATCGAGGCGGAAGAACGCGCGGCATCCGTACTCTCCAGCGCGACATCGTAGAGGGCCCAGACGGCAACTGCTGGTGCGAGCGATCGTGCGCGATCGAGCATCGCCGCCTCGTAGGTGTCGCTGGAGACCAGAAGTACGTCAGGCCGCTGCGTGGCCAGTGCGGAGGAGGCGAGGACGGGAATGCCTTCGATGGATGTCACGCTTGCGGACGGCGCGTCATCGAAGATCGCAACGATTCTTGCCCGTGCGCCGATGGCCATGCGAATCGCCTCAAGTCGCCGACGAGTGTGCTTGCCGGCGCCGAAGATCGCGACGTGCGAGCCCTGTGGCAGTTCCGCTACTCGCTGTCGCAATCGTCGCAGTGCTGGCTCGATGCGAGCGGCGATCCACGATTCGAACGCCCGAAGCGGAGGCATGGCTTCAGCGACGTAGTGCCAGGTCATGCGCCGCATGGGACCGGCGAGGAAGTAGCGGGTCAGGCAGCGGGTGCGGGCCAGCGACAGACGAACACGATCGAGCGGCGTCGATGAGGAGTCGGTCGAGGCTCGTCGCAGTCCGCGGATCAGTCCCCGGACATGGCGCAGATAGACGGGCAAGGTTCCATAGACGTCGCGACGGTGGCTCCAGCCGCCGTGCCGGAAGAACATCAGCGGCTCGTCGGTGACCGCGAGGTCGTTCCGGCGAGTCACATCGGCGAGGTACAGCATGTCGATACCGAGAAGCGGCACGCCATCGAGCAGTCCATCGCGACGAAGTACGTCGAGCGAGGCCTGCGCGGCACTGGTGCGGAAGACGCCGTAGAACGGCGTACCCGGCGCGTCCTTGAGGTACATGCACAAGCGCTCTGTCACCGTCATTCCGTTGCTGGTGCGAAGCGAAAAGGTGTCGGCGCGGATCGATCCGGGAGTGCCGTTGGGATCCATGTGCCGCATCGCGCAACACGCGAGTCCGGCGGAAGGATGCTCGTCGAGCAGGCGGACGAGGCTCGCGAGGAATGTCGGCTCGCGCACATCGTCGTGCGCCGCCCAGCAGAAGAGGGGAGTACGGACCTCTTCGGCGGCGACAATCAGATTGCCCAGTGCGCCGATGTTCGTCGGGTGGCGAACCACGCGCACGCGACGGTCGCCTGCCGCCAGGTCGGCCGCGATGCGGGGCGTATCGTCGGTCGAGGCGTTGTCATAGACGACAAGTTCGAAATCACGAAACGTCTGCTCGAGCAAGGAGGTCGCGGCGGCACGCAGATGCTGAGCACCGTTGCGCACCACGAGTCCGATGGTGAGTCGCGGCTTGGGCATCGGAGATCACGTGCCTGAGTGGCGAAGGAGAATGCCACTGGGCGAGTGCGTGCAGGCGAAACCGTCGTAGGAGCGGTCGACCTCGAACTGCTTTCCGAGCGGAGTGTCGCGGAACGAGCTCATCGCGCTGATCGGATTGTCGGTGGACCAGGAACGATCGGCGTCGGGAAGACCGGCAAGCTGCTGCATCACGCCGTCCATGACCACCACGGCGCTTCCCGGAGTGACCATGGGCGCGTAGGCGTTCAGTTCAGCGAGGACATGGTCGCGCAGGTGATTGGAATCGAGGACCACCAGCACGACGTCATCGGATCTGATCGCCGCCTTGGCCTGTGCGACGACCTCGGGGCTGGTCGAACTGCCTTCGATCAGGGTCATCATCGACCGCATCGGATGGGCATCGATCGGAGCGCGGTTGTGGGAGCGAATCTCGATGTCGATGGCGACGACGTGTGGCCGACTCGCCGTCGCATCGACCGTCCCGTGCACAAGTCGCAAGAGCGACGCGTGCAGCACCGCCGAACCGCCGTGGGCGATGCCGGTCTCGATGATGAGCGTCGGACGGATCCGCTGGATCAGGTCCTGCATCATCATGATGTCCGTCGGCAACTGGATGATCGGGCGCCCCAGCCAGCGGAACTGATAGCTGTACTTGCGCTGCCAAGACGCGGCCAGCCAGCAGTCGCTGAGCAGACGGAAGCCTTCGTCGTCGAACCACGAGAGCGTACGACCCTCATTGGTCGTGATCGTCCAGGTGCTCGTGTCAACGCTGAACTGCAAGGGGCACACTCCCGCTGATGACTTCGATGCGGGCGGCGATGCCGAGGCTGACGAGCTGTCGCGCAATCTCGTGTTCATAGTTGGGATTCATGATCACCACCGTGGGGGTCGAGCCTGTCGCGAGGACGCTCGCGAGCTCGTTCGGAGCGATGATCCGTTGGCCGGTGACTGGGACGAATCGTCCCTGTTTGCCGGGGTTGATGTCGATGATGTGCGGAAGACGACGATGGTCAAGGCCGAGGTGATTCACGACGCTCACCCCCTTGGCTGCGCCGCCCCAGACGACGACGGGGCCCACGTCCAGCAGCTCCTCGAAGCGCGTATGCCAGCGATTCTTTTCGTCAGCGAGGTGTCGTCTCACGGCGGCGAAATCAAGCGGACGCGTCAGTCGCGATCCGGCCTCGCTGCCGCCGCGGCGCATGGTCGCGGTGAGATACTGGCCGTCGAAGACGTGCTCGACTGTGCTGCTCGGACAGCAGGTCGATTGCAGCGCGTACGTCATCGACGCGGCGCTGAAGAGCGAGCAGTGTTCGTTGAAGAGGTCGTAGAAGGCGCGATGCTCGGCGATCCACTCAAACGTCGGTACTTCGAGGTAGAGCGATGCCTGAGGGTGATCGGCGATCGATGCGGTCATCGTCCGCATCATTGCGACAGGTTCGGGCAGATGCTCAAGGACGTGGCGACAGAACAAGAGAGCGATCGGGGCGTGCGTCTGGTCGAGCGAGTGTTCGTCGAATCGTGCAGCGCGGACCTCGACTGAGGGCGCGATCTGCGCTGAAGCGCGGAGTGCCGGGTCAAAGCCGATTCCAGTCCGGCCTGTTCGGAGGCACAGCTCGCGCAGGAGATCGCCCTGTCCGCAGCCCACTTCGATGATCGCGCCCGGTGCGCCGTCGATGAGCCGCGCGAGTCGAGCGGACACCCGATCGAGATGGCTCCGAAAGACGCCCGAATGCGATTGATCGTTGACGTACCCCGGTTCGTATCGCACTGCATCAGGGTCAAACGCGGCGTTGTGGACGAATCCGCATTCGAGGCAGCCATGAAACTCAAGATCGCCGCGAGGTGCCGCCAACGCGTCGACTCGCGTCGAACAGAGGTGATTGAGCAGGAGTGGTTGGTCACTCGCCCGAAGTACCAGTTCCAAGTGCGACGATGCACAGAGCGGACAGAGGACGGTCATGCAGCCTCCGCGCTCTGTCGTTGACGGCCGACGAGTTCGCGAAGTCCGGCGTCGAGTGAGATGCGAGGTGCCCACTGCGTGGCCCGAATCAGCGGGCGAGGATCGGCAACGAGCGTGCTTGCCGTTGTCGCTTCGCGAAGCTCTACCGCGTCGGATGCGCCCAGGATCGTGGCGATGCGACATGCCACGGAGGCGAGCGACGTGCCAAGTCCCGTGCCGAGCTCAAACGTTCCACGCGTCTCCTCTCGGATGCTGCATGCAATTGCATCGGCGATGTCGTCGACATGGATGAAGTCGCGCACGTCGTCGGGTGCGTTGACGGTGAAGGAGTCACCAGCGGCAAGTGCCCGTGCGATTGATGGCAGGAGTCGCGATGCCGCTTCGCCCGGTCCGTAGGGCTGGAAGACGCGCCACCAGCAAAGAGCAAGTCGGGGGTCACTTGCACACTCGGTGACCAGCGACCGCATCAGCGACGACTTCGCCGCGGCATACCGGCAACTCGGCGACGCATCGTCGTGTGGCTCGATGCAAGTGCCGAGGACGCCCATCCACGTGCAGCCGTTACTTCGCAGCAGGCTTGCGAGGCGAAGCGTCGTCCCAACCCAGTGGTCGTTCGCCGGATCATCGCGATAGGTTGCCGGGTTGACTTCCCACGCCGCGTGCACGCAACGATCGGGGCGATACTCCGCGATGAGGGTCGCCGTCGCCGCGGGATCATGCAGATTGCAGGCGACGATCCGAATGTCGTCGTGATCGCGGCCAAGGGCCGCATGCAATCGAGCGAGTCGAACGGGGTCCAGCGAGCGGACCACACCGATCACTGTTCCACCACCAACGGAGAGCCGCCGAACGATGCGCGAGCCAATGAAGCCCGCAGCGCCGGTGACCATCACGCATGGCGATCGCTCGCTCAATGGCACTTCTCCTGCCAGTCGTACGGAATGTGGTTGCTGAAAGGATCCAGGCGCTCGCTGCGATTCGCAAGCGGATCGTGGGCGTGGGTGCAGCAGTTCGCGACGATCGCCACCGGTTCGCTCATGCCTTTGAAGCCGTTCCAGACGCCCGGGGGAATCTGGACGAGGCTGTAATCGTCCGGTCCGAGGAAGCGTTCCATCAATGCGCCGCGCGTCGGCGAGTTGGGGCGATCGTCGAACATCACCAGCTTGATGCGACCTGCGACGCAGGCGTAGTTGAGGGTCATTTCCCGGTGACGATGCCAACCCTTGACGATGCGCTGGTACACCGTCGAGAAGTAGATCTCGCCGAAGCCCTTGAAGTGCGGATCATCGGCCCGCAGCATGTGGAGCACCGTGCCGCGTTCGTCGGGGATGCGCTTCAGCGGAACTACAAGAACGCCATCGATCGAACTGGCCCCGGAATTGGCCCCGGAATTGGCCATGGAATTGGGGTTGGAGGTCACCACAGGGATGGATGTGCCGGTCAGCGTTGTCACACGATCACCACCTTCGGTATCGGCACGATGAATCGGCCGCCTTGGTCAAGAAAGGCCCTGTTCATGCGGACGATCTCGTCCTTCAGATTCCAGGGCAAAAGAAGGGCAGCGTCAGGCTTGGCTTCAAGCAACGCGCTCGGTGCGACGATCCGTTGCCGAGTGCCCGGAACGAATCGGCCCTGTTTGTGTGGACTGACATCGGAGACCCAGGGGATCCGTTCCGCGTCGAGACCGAACGAGTTGAGGAGTACGACACCCTTGGCGGCGGCGCCGTATCCCGCGACGGTTCCGAACGAGTCGATGGCACCGACGACCTCCGATTTCGCACGTGCCACGCGAGCCTTGAAGTCTGCATAGAACCGATCGTCGAAGAGACCGGCCGCCCGCTCGTCCCGCACCATCGCGTCGGCCTGCGATTCGTCGCCTTCGTGGGCCAGCCGCACGTGGAGCGAACCGCCATGGATCTCGAGGATCTCCGCGCCGATCATGCGCAGGCCATGCCGATGGAAGAGCGACTGCAGCGCCGCAGCGGAGAAGTAGCAGCGGTGTTCGTGGTAGATGGTGTCAAACGCACCGCCTTCGATCATGCGGCGGACCGATGGGACTTCAACGTGAGCAACACCGCGTGGAGCAAGCGCGATGCGGATGCCGGCGGCGATCTCGTTG